>NZ_DDCI01000010.1:0-109291 GCF_002335265.1 Cupriavidus sp. UBA2010 | reverse complement strand
AGTGGCGGATGAGTGGCGGATGAGCGGCGGATGAGTGGCGTGCGGGTCGCTTTGCGCCCTGTCAGCTATTGCACTGCTGCAGCGCGTCGTTGGTGCGCGCAATCTCCGCGGCACGCTCGTCGTCGTTTAGACGCACCGGCACGCCATCGGGACCCGCCTTCGCGGCGCGCATCCCTTGATTCAGCCCCGCCGCGTAGTTGCGCAATTCCTGGCAATTCTGTTGCCTGGCCAGTTGCTCTCGCTCCTTGGTGGCGGCTTCGAGATCCGCCTTCAAGCGCGCGTCACGTCGCTCCTGGAACTCGGTGTCCGCGTCCTTCGGCTTGGCGCCGCCTGCCTTGACGCTGGTGGGTTGCATACGCGGAGCGTCGGCCTTTGCCGGTGCGTCGCCTTTGGGCGGGGCATCGGCTTCCACTGCGTGATACATGCCCGGCGCGCGGCCCGGCGCCATGATGATGGCGCGGTCCGGCACGGACGGCGGTGGCGGCGTGTCGCTGTAGACCGTGCGACCGTTGGTGTCCTTCCATTGCCATTGGGAGAATGCGGTGCCGGGGACGGCAAGGCTTGCAGCAATCAGCAGGTACAGCACGGACGATCGGTTCATGGCGAAGGCGTCAACAGGTCGAGCGGGTTGCAGATGGGCATCAGACGCCAGTAGGGTTGACAGTGATGTGACCCGTGCGTCATGGCTCGTTAGTCTACTGAGACTTGTCGGTCGCGTGCAAGCGCACGGACCACGCCACGCCTGCCATCAACAGCATGATCGCGGCCATCTCGAGGGGCCGCGGCCAGCGATGATCGAATACAAACCCGTATGCCAGCGCGAAGAGCGTCTCGAAAACGATCATCTGACCGGACAGCGTCAGTGGCAAACGACGGCTTGAAATGTTCCAGAGGTTGTTGCCAATTAGCGACGCTCCGAGCGCCACGGCCGCATTGACCATCCAGAACAACTGCCAGTCGCGGCCGCTGTCGGGGGCGGTCAGGGTGTCGCCAAACATCGCCCAGCCGATTGCGGCGAGAACCGCCGATACCAGCCCGGTCGACAAGCCGTAGAGCGCGGACCATTCGTTGCCGCTGTAGTGCGGGTTGCGCTGAAGGTAGCGAGCATTGTCGACGGCATAAAGCGTCCAGCAGACCAGAGCGCCGGCCGCGCAGATCACACCGGCGATTTTCTGCCAGACGGGGCGCGCCGCTGCGCCGATTGTGGCGCCGTGCGCGCTGCCGCCCCCGGCGAAAAGATCAATGTTGATGCAGGCGATCCCGGCTGCCACCACGAGCAGTGGCAGCACCAGCCGGCGCAGTTGCACGGCGCCATGGTCGCGCCGGCCCATAAGCGTGACCGAAATCGGCAGGATGCCGATGATCAGCGAGGTCGGTCCGACGCCCGCCAACTGCACGCCGAAGGCCAGCAGCACGTAATAGAGCAGGTTGCCGGTGAATGCCTGGCGCAGCAGGGCGACGCAGTCGGCGCGGGTCAGTTTGCGGGCGATGCGGCCCATCAGGGGCAGCGCCGCGACGCAGGCCACCAGACCGTAGGCGAGGTACCGGCCGATCGCGAGTTCCCAGGGGGAGAACACCGGCAGCAGCTTGGGCGCGATGAACACCATGCCCCAGAATGCTCCCGCCAACAGTCCGCACAACACCCCGATTCCCATGGTCTTCCCGCTTGGCCCCGAAGGGGCGTCTAAAAAGGAGGCCGAGATTAGCAAACGCCATGCGATAACGCATCAGCAAATCCTGCATTCCTGTATAATCTGCTTTTGCGCCTAGAGGATTCGCTATGCGTCTTGTCCAGAAAGCACTCACATTCGATGATGTGCTGCTCGTCCCGGCCTATTCGGCCGTCCTGCCCCGGGATGTTTCCCTCCGCACCCGCCTGACCCGTTCCATCGATTTGAACATTCCGCTGGTTTCCGCCGCCATGGATACCGTGACGGAAGCTCGCCTTGCCATTTCCATGGCACAGGCCGGTGGTATCGGCATCGTCCACAAGAACCTGAAGCCAGCCGACCAGGCGCGCGAAGTGCAGCGTGTGAAGCGCTACGAATCGGGCGTGCTGCGTGATCCGATCACCATTTCTCCGGAAATGAAGGTGCGCGATGTGATCGCCTTGTCGCAGCAGCATGGCATTTCGGGCTTCCCGGTGCTGGAAGGCAAGACCGTAGTCGGCATCATCACCAACCGCGACTTGCGCTTCGAGGAAGAACTCGACGCCCCGGTGCGCGCGAAGATGACGCCGCGAGAAAAGCTCGTAACCGTCGCCGAAGGCGCTCCGCTGGAAGAAGCCAAGCGCCTGATGAACCGCCATCGTCTGGAGCGTGTGCTCGTAATCAACGGCGCGTTCGAACTGCGCGGCTTGATTACCGTGAAGGATATCCAGAAGGCCGTGGAAAACCCGCTGGCCAATAAGGATGCACACGGCCAACTGCGCGTAGGCGCGGCAGTGGGCGTGGGTCCGGACAACGACGAGCGTGTGGAGTTGCTGGTCAAGGCCGGTGTGGACGTGATCGTGGTCGATACCGCGCACGGCCATAGCCAGGGCGTGCTGGACCGCGTGCGCTGGGTCAAGCAGAACTTCCCGCAAGTGCAGGTCGTGGGTGGCAACATCGCCACTGGCGCGGCAGCGCTGGCACTCGTCGAACATGGCGCAGATGGCGTCAAGGTCGGTATCGGCCCGGGCTCGATCTGCACGACGCGTATCGTTGCTGGCGTAGGCGTGCCGCAGATCACCGCCGTGTCGAACGTGGCCGAAGCGCTCAAGGGCACGGACGTGCCGCTGATCGCCGATGGCGGCGTGCGCTATTCGGGTGACGTTGCCAAGGCACTGGCCGCTGGCGCCCACACCGTGATGATGGGTGGCATGTTCTCGGGTACCGAGGAAGCGCCGGGTGAAGTGTTCCTGTATCAGGGTCGTTCGTTCAAGAGCTACCGTGGCATGGGTTCGGTCGGCGCGATGAAGGACGGTGCCGCTGACCGCTACTTCCAGGAAGACAACACGGCCAACGTCGACAAGCTCGTGCCTGAAGGCATCGAAGGCCGCGTACCTTACAAGGGCTCGGTGCAGGCGATCATCCACCAGTTGACCGGTGGCATTCGCGCGTCGATGGGCTACTGTGGCGCAAGCTCGATCGCCCAATGGCACGAAACCGCCGAGTTCGTGCAGATCACCGCCGCGGGGATGCGCGAGTCGCATGTCCACGATGTGCAGATCACCAAGGAAGCGCCGAACTACCATATCGATTGATTTCGATCTGGTGCCTCCCACCACGGCCGCGCTGGTTTCGTCGATGCTGACGGGGCCGCGCGGCCGCGCTGCAAAAAAGGAGCGCTCATGAAGGTATTGCTGCGAGCCGTGCTGTTCTTCGACGCCTTGCTGGACTTGCTGCTTGGCATCCTGCTGCTGGCGTCACCGTTCACCACGCTGTATGCCGCGCTGCAATTGCCGCAGCCCCAGCCGGCCCTCTTCGGGCAATTGCTTGGCGTGGCGACGATCGGACTGTCCTGGCTGCTGTTCCAGGCCACCATCAACGGCCAGTTGACCGTCGCCGTGGCGCGGACCACGGGCTATGTGAATCTGGTCAGCGCGCTGCTGGTGACCGTATGGACGCTGTTTCTCGACATTCCCGTACAAGGCGTGGGCAAGGTCTGGTTGCTAACGCTGGCAGCCGTACTGATCTTTTTTGCCATCGTGCAGATCCCCGCGGCCAAGAAGGTGCGGCTGCGTGAGCGGCAACAGGCCGAACTGGCTACGGCCGAGCGCGAACCTGGCGCGGCCAATGGCGACTCCCCGAACAACGAACCCGGCGTGCCCCGCACGGCGCGCCCGAATGGATCCCCTGCATCTCCCGAATACCGGCGCGAGCCGGGTATCACGCCACCGCCTGGCTATGGTCCGGGCACCGAGGTGATGCCCGAACCCGATCCGGAAGCACTGCCAACTGCCAATCATGCACGACAAAATCCTCATTCTTGACTTCGGCTCGCAAGTCACACAGCTCATTGCCCGCCGCGTTCGCGAAGCGCACGTCTACTGCGAAATCCATCCGAACGACGTCACCGACGAGTTTGTGCGCGAGTTCGCGCCGAAGGGCGTCATCCTGTCCGGCAGCCACGCCAGCACCTACGAGGACCACCAGCTGCGCGCGCCGCAGGCCGTGTGGGACCTGGGCGTGCCGGTGCTCGGCATCTGCTACGGCATGCAGACGATGGCCGTGCAACTGGGCGGCAAGGTGGAGTGGAGCGATTCGCGCGAGTTTGGTTACGCGGAAGTGCGCGCCCATGGTCACACGAACCTGCTCAAGGGCATCGAGGACTTCGTCACGGACGAAGGCCACGGCATGCTGAAGGTCTGGATGAGCCACGGCGACAAGGTCACGGCACTGCCGGCCGGCTTCAAGCTGATGGCCTCCACGCCGAGCTGCCCGATCGCCGGCATGGCCGACGAGGCGCGCGGTTACTACGGCGTGCAGTTCCACCCGGAAGTCACGCATACGTCGAAGGGCCGCGAGATGATCGAGCGCTTCGTGCTGGAGATCTGCGCCACGAAGGCCGACTGGGTCATGCGTGACCACATCGCCGAAGCCGTCGAGAAGATCCGCGAACAGGTGGGCGATGAAGAGGTGATCCTCGGCCTGTCCGGTGGCGTCGATTCGTCGGTGGCCGCCGCGCTGATCCATCGCGCCATTGGCGACCAGCTCACCTGCGTGTTCGTCGATCACGGCCTGCTGCGCCTGGACGAAGGCAAGATGGTGATGGACATGTTCGCAGGCCGCCTGCACGCGAAGGTTGTCCATATCGATGCCTCCGAGCAGTTCCTGGGCCATCTGACCGGCGTGACCGACCCCGAGCAGAAGCGCAAGATCATTGGCCGCGAGTTCGTGGAAGTCTTCCAGGCCGAAGCGAAGAAGCTGAGCAACGCCAAGTGGCTGGCGCAGGGCACGATCTACCCGGACGTGGTGGAGTCGGGCGGTACCAAGACCAAGAAGGCGACGACGATCAAGAGCCACCACAACGTGGGTGGCCTGCCGGAAACGCTGGGCCTGAAGCTGCTGGAGCCGCTGCGCGACCTGTTCAAGGACGAAGTGCGCGAACTGGGCGTGGCATTGGGCCTGCCGCCCGAGATGGTCTACCGTCACCCGTTCCCGGGTCCGGGTCTGGGTGTGCGGATTCTCGGCGAGGTCAAGCGCGACTATGCCGACCTGCTGCGTCGCGCTGATGCAATCTTCATCGAGGAACTCCGCAAGACGATCGCCACGGAGCAGGACGCCGCTGCCGGTCTGTGCGAAGCGAATCAGGTGGGCAAGAGCTGGTACGACCTGACCAGCCAGGCATTTGCCGTGTTCCTGCCGGTGAAGTCCGTGGGCGTGATGGGCGATGGCCGTACGTACGACTATGTCGTAGCGCTGCGCGCGGTGCAGACCACCGACTTCATGACCGCCCACTGGGCGCACCTGCCGTACTCGCTGCTGGGCCGCTGCTCGAACCGCATCATCAACGAGGTTCGCGGCCTGAACCGGGTGGTGTACGACGTCTCGGGCAAGCCGCCGGCGACAATCGAGTGGGAGTGATTCGGCCTCTGGCACTGGCCAGAGCCGAGTCGCACCAGAGAACAAAAAAGCCCGCGTAATTGCGGGCTTTTTTGTGCCATTCATCCGGCACGGTGCAGTCGACCACGGCCTGGCTCAGGCATTGCCTGATGGGCGATTCGCGTCGTAACGAAATGCCCCATCCGTCAGATCAATCTCGGGGAACTCATCCTTTTCTCCCCAGTAGTCTTGCGTGTGTTGCCACTCGCGCGTGTTGCCGCTCCTGGGCATGAGATGAATGTCGCGCATGAGATAGCCGGGGTTGAAGTTGTCGGCGTCTATCCACTCGGATAGAGGCATGTCTTTCTCGTTTTCACGGAGTTGTGGGGTGACTTGCTTTGCTCCCGTGGCATCCATGTGCTTCAGCAGGCGGCAGACGAAGTCGGCGACCATGTCAACCCGTAGCGTCCAGCTGGCGCGGAAGTAGCCGAATACCCAGACCATGTTTGGCACGCCAGTGAACATCATGCCGCGATAGGTCACGGTTTTCGAGAAATCCAGCGGTTGGCCGTCGATGCTAAACGGAATGTCGCCCAGCACACTGAGCTGAAAGCCCGTAGCGGCCACAACGATGTCGGCGTCTAGCTTCTCGTTGGACTTGAGTACGACGCCGTCCTCGACGAACCGGTCGATCTCGTCAGTGACCACGCTGGCGTTGCCCTCGCGAATTTCCGCGAACATGTCGCCATCCGGAATGAACGCCACCCGCTGCTGCCAAGGCCGGTAGCGTGGCGAAAAATGCGGTTCGAGTTCGAAGTCCTCGCCAAGCTGCGCGCGAACCCCCGCAAGCAGTTCCTTGCGCACCTCCTCTGGTTCTTCACGTGAGCGGCGGGCGAAGATGGCGCCATCCATCAGGACTTTCTTCCGGATGATGGCGTGGATCCACATCGGGTCGATCTCGAGCCGGCGTAGCTCGTTTGCGAGATCGTTGGCGTTGCGGCCCGAGATGAAGTATGTGGGCGAGCGTTGCAGCATGGTGACCTTGGCACCCAGGCGGGCCAATCCCGGCACGACGGTGGCAGCGGTAGCGCCTGAGCCGACGACAACCACACGCTTGCCCTGGACGTCCAGTTCCTCGGGCCAGGTCTGCGCGTGAATCAACGGGCCTTTGAAATTGTCCATGCCCGTCCACTCGGGCAGGTAGCCCTGATCGTGGCGATAGTATCCCTGGCACATCCACAGGAAATTGGTGGTGAATCGTACGTGCTCTCCCGATTCGAGCCGTGTGGCATCAAGGGTCCAAAGTCCTTCGGCGGAAGACCAGGAGGCCGCATCGATGCGATGGCGATAGCGGATGTGCCGAGCGAGGTCGTTTTCTTCGATCACTTCGCCCATGTAGCTGAGGATCTCTTCCGCAGTCGCAATGGGTTTCCCTATCCATGGCTTGAAGCGGTAGCCGAAGGTGTAGAGGTCACTATCCGAACGCACGCCGGGATAGCGGTGGGTATGCCAGGTGCCCCCGAAGCTGTCCTTGCTTTCGAGCACGACGAAACGCTTGCCGGGGCACTGTGTCCGCATGTGATAGGCCGAGCCTACACCCGAGATGCCCGCACCGACGATGATCACGTCGAAATGCTCTGTGTGCTCCGTGGCTGCGGGTCGGGCAGGCTGGCGCCCGGACAAGATGTTGGCATTCATGGGGTTGTCTCCTGAGATATCGTATGTGGCCCTGGCCACTCACGTGAAGAACGCCGATGACGTCATGCGGCACCGTGTCGTTCTTCGTGGCAATGTCCTGTCGGACTATCAAGATGACTTTCAACCAGATCGAGCAGGGCACCGGGCTGTTCCAGCGTGACGAGGTGGCCGCAGTCGATCTGCTCGTAACGCGCGCCTGCAATGCCTGCAGCCAGATCGCGGCAATGCGCGGGCGGCACCAGACGATCTTGCTGCATGCCGATCACCAGGGTCTGGGCTCTGATTTTGGGTAGCTCGGCGCGAATATCGATCGTGGCATCGAGCTCCGCCTGGCGATCGCCTCCGGCAGAAAGCAGGTTGGCGATGCGGTCCAGTGCGGTCTGGATTGCCTCAGTGGAGTTGGCTTGAAAGAAGGCATCCGATACGCCGTTGACCAGCAGCAGTCTCGCGAGCTGGTGCTTGTCGGTTCGTGACAACTCCGCCCAGAGGTCAAAAAGCACGCACATGCTTCTGCTGCTTTGCACCCAGCCACCTAGCAAGACCAGTCGGCGCACACGGTCGGGCATTGCAGCGGCCGCGACCGCGGCGACCACGGCACCCAGCGAATAGCCGACAAGATCCAGTGGCTTGCCGTCTCCAGCTAGGTCGGCGACGGCGCGGACTTGTTGGACCAGCGTGGTCAGGGCGATGGGGCCGCCCGGGTCTTCGGTCTGGCCTGCGCCGACCATGTCGAACGCGAGGCAGCGCCGTTTGGCTGCCAGCCTGGGTAGCAACTGCGCCCAACCCATTTCGGCGCTTGAGGACGTGCCGTGAATCAGAATTGTGGGTCTGCCCTGGCCCGCGTCCAGCACAGTGGTTCTGGGAATGCCGGGCGCGTCCACATTCAGACGTTGCATAGGAGTCCTTGAGTGAGGAGAAGAAAGAGACCAACCAGACTGCGTCAGTTTGCTAGCGGCCAACGCTCGATTCGCTGGCCGTTAGCGCCTGCACGGGTGTCTACGGCGTATGGCGGGTACGCGATGAGGTGGCTAGCTTCCTGGGGCGGCCGCCCTGGTCATTAGTGCCCTGGCCGACGCGCCCGATTGGGGGCAGGCCCAGATAGCTCACGACAAGCTCGTACAGCGTGTGAACCATGGCGGTATGGCCCTTGGGTAAGGGTGCCTGGCTGTTGTACATCGCGTTGAAATGCGCGCTGCGCGCTGCGTACACTCCGAACATCAGGCGCGCTTCCCAGTCAGGGATGGCTACCACCTCCGGAAACCGGCTCAGTGCGGACACCAGCCGGCGCGTGGCGTCGTTTCCCAGGCGACCCACGGGCTCCCAGGCTTTGGGGTCGACCAGCGCACGCTGCAGTACGGCATGGAATACGCCATGACTCTTCTTCTGTACGCGTACGGCCAGGTCCACGAAGGCATTGATGACCTCGTGCGGTGATGCATGCTCGGTCGTGACCTTGGCCAGCAAGTCGTCGGTATCCTGGCGGATCTGGTCGAAGCCGCGTTCCAGCACGGCCTGAATGAAGCCTTCGCGGTCTCCGAAGCGGAAGTACAAGGCGCCAATCGATGTGCCAGCGTATTCAGCCACCGCCTGCATCGACAAGCCCTCGAATCCGTGCGCTTCGAAGTGGGCCAGGCCAGCATCCAGCAGCGCTTTCTCTGTTGCCTGGCTGCGGGCTTGCAGGGCGAGTCTGCGGTTCTTTGGGGGTGCCGCCTCTGTCTGGCGATCAGGTCGATCTGATCGCTCAGGCGATGCCTCGACGCTGCCGATGGGAACATCGAGCATGCTGTGTCTCCCAAATAGAATTCGATTTATGGTTCTATTTATAGTCCCTGTGGCCTATTGTGCAAGCCGGAACTGAAGGCCGGCTGCAATTTCCGGTCTGCCATGCTGTTGGGCCTCTGCCGAACACATTTGGCGTGTTGGCCAAACCTGACGGGTAGCTGTCGTCAGCGGCGGAAAGACAAAACCCGCAAGTGACTGTGGGTTTTGTCTGCTGGTGATCGTCCCGGAAGGGGGGCTATCTTGACGCTGGCCCCGCAGCGCTCTGGGCGCGTTCCTGCTCGACCTTGTCCGTGACATCCCGTGCAACGGCGACTGAGCCGATGACTTTGCCAGTCGCATCGCTGACCAGCGCGAACGTCATTTCCACGAAGAGTTTGCGTCCGTCCTTGTGGATCGCCTTGGTCAGCGTCGGCTTGCCGGAGAGCCGGGTCTTGCCGGTGTCGATGGCGGCCTGAAATCCCTTCCAGTGTGCGGCCCGCAGGCGCTCGGGGATGATCAGGTCGAGACTTTGGCCCAGCGCCTCGTCCGAGCCATATCCAAAGAGTTCTGCCGCGGCATGATTCCAGCCCGTGATTCGGCCGTCCGTATCGGCAAAGATGAGTGCGTCGGCGAGTTGCTCGAGGATTTGCGCTGCCGTGTTCGTTGAAATTGTCATGATTTCATCGCCTTGTGGGGTGGGGGCGCTCGCCCGGCATCGGGCCGTCTGATGCGGCCCGGTTGCCAGTTGATATTCTCCGCTGCAAATCGCAGATGCCTGCGTTTTCTCTTTGGACTATCAATAGTCCGCCAGATGTAGCGCGTGATCGCGCACGTCAGCCGGCCATCCGCCGATCAGTTCGCGGAGCCGCGATGCATCATTGCTAAACAGCGCACGCGTAGCTTCTTCAAAGCCGGGCAGATCGCCGCCAATGGCCAGCATGAAGTGATAGGCGCGCTCGTGGGCCTGTCGCATCCGGTCTTTCTCGCTGCCTGCGCGGCGCGCTTCCTCGACCAGCTTCCTGAGCGCCACGGAGGCGCCACCAGGCTGGCCGGCTAGCCATTCCCAGTGCCGGGGCAGCAGCGTGACCTCACGCGCCACCACGCCAAGCTTCGGTCGACCGCGGCCTTTGGGCTCGGAGGCCTCCGGCGCTTCCAACCCGGCTTCAGGATCTTTGTTGTGTGGCGTCGCCAGCTGCAATCGGCTGGCGATCTCTTGTTCCGTTCCCCTGGTATCCACATCCACGGTGCGGCCGGTCGTATCGTCGAAGATCAACACGGGGCCGGTCGTACCCTGTGCGAGCGCATGTTTGATGGCCAGCGCGTTCGCCAGCAAGGGGCCTGTGGCGATGCGTTGGTGTCCGTTGAAGCTGGTATAGGAGGGGGAGGTTGTCATCATCATCGGATGGGTAACTAGGCGATTCACACATATTACCCGGATAAAAATGAGCGCGCAATATCACCCGGATAAAAATATCGCCTCCCGGTGATAAGTGACTTAAAGCGCATCTTTATTGGCGAGGCCCAGCACCTGGTGCAACGCGTTCGAGCACGATCGCCAGCGCTCTATCTCAGCAGAGGCTCAGGCTCACATGTCAGGTCACGAAGGCATCGCACGCATTCACGATCCGCAGGTCCGTGCCCGGACCATTGAAGGCCCGATTTCCGCCGGGGCTGAAGCCTGACCGGGCAGTCGGCGGGATTCCGGTCTATGCTCTGGCCAGCGGGTGCCGGCAGGCCCCGCCTGGACAACAGCAACGCACGTTCCGTATTCACAGCCAAGGAGCCCACATGGCCCTCTCGATGTACGACGTATCGGTACCCGTATTCATCCGCGCGCTGACCAACCTGTCCGCGATCCTGGAAAAGGGCGCGGCCCATGCGAAGGCGCAGGGAATGGACGCCGCGGAGCTGATCCAGACGCGGTTGATCGCGGATATGGACCCGTTGCCGGCTCAGATCCAGCGCGCGAGCGACGCGGCCAAGGGCTGCGCGGCACGGCTGGCGGGGCTTGAGACTCCCTCATTTCCGGATACCGAGGCGACTTTCCCGGAGCTTCAGGAGCGCATCGCCAAGACCATTGGCTATCTGAAGACGATTCGGCCGGAGCAGTTCGAAGGCAGCGAGACGCGGACGGTGGAGCTCAAGCTGCGCCATGGTCCGATTACGTTCGACGGGAAGAACTACCTGCTTGGTTTCGCGCTCCCGAATTTCTATTTCCATGTCACGACGGCTTACGACATCCTGCGTCACAAGGGGGTACAGATCGGCAAGATGGATTTCCTGGGCGCGCCGCCGCGGTGAGCGATGATGGGTGGCGTCTGCTGCTCGCGGCGGCCGGCGCCAAGGTCGTCATGATTTCGGGTTCTCAGCAAAAACCCTAAGTTCTTGCTACAATCACCGGTTGCCCACCCATCGCATTTTGCTTATTTTTTAGGCAGGCGGGCGATTCCGGACACCCCCAAGACCCAAAACCAACCGCATGACTTACGCCGTCAAGGAAATCTTCTACACGCTGCAGGGCGAAGGCGCTAACGCCGGTCGCGCCGCGGTGTTCTGCCGTTTCTCGGGTTGCAACCTGTGGACCGGTCGTGAGGAAGACCGCGCGCGGGCGGTATGCCAGTTCTGCGACACCGATTTCGTCGGGACCGATGGCACGCTGGGTGGCAAGTACAAGACCGCCGACGAACTCGCGGCAGTGGTCGCGGCCGAATGGCCGCAGGGTGCTGGCGGCAAACCGCTCGTGGTCTGCACTGGCGGCGAGCCGCTGCTGCAGCTCGACGCGCCGCTGATCGGCGCCCTGCACGCGCGCGGTTTCGAGATCGCCATCGAAACCAACGGCACGATCGAAGTGCCTGAGGGTATCGACTGGGTTTGCGTGAGCCCGAAGATGGGTTCGGAACTCGTGGTGAGGAAGGGCGATGAACTCAAGGTCGTGATTCCGCAGGATGGCCAGGATTTCGCGGCATACGAGCAACTGGATTTCCAGTATTTCATGGTGCAGGCCATGGATGGCCCGCTGGCCCGGCAGAATACTGCCGCGGCAGTGGAGTTCTGCCAGCGCCACCCGCGCTGGCGCCTGTCGCTGCAGACCCACAAGCTGCTGGGCATTCGTTGACACATGAGCAAACAAGTTTCGATTACGCGCCGGCTCGAATTCGACGCCGGGCACCGCATCCCAAGCCATGGCGGACAGTGCCGCAACATCCATGGCCACCGCTATCGTCTGGACCTGACGCTGTCCGGCGAAGTCCTGCACCAGGAGGGCGCGCCCGATGACGGCATGATCCTGGATTTCGGCGATATCAAGACGCTCGCCAACGAGCATCTGGTGTCGAAGTGGGATCACGCGTTCCTGATCTATCGTGGCGATACCGCGCTGCTGAATTTCCTGCAGTCGATGGACAACCACAAAACCGTGGTGATCGACAGCATTCCGACCGTTGAAAACCTTGCGCAGGTGGCGTTCGACATCCTGGCGCCGGTCTTCAAGGACTGCTTCGATCATCATCTGCAACTGACCCGCCTGGTGCTGTTCGAGACGCCGAACTGCTGGGCCGAGGTCAGCGCGCCGCTCAGCCTGCCCGCGCAGGACTGACGCGGGACTGACAGGCGCTTCATGGCAGACGTCCCCGTATTTGCCGACCCCGCGGAGCGCGACCGCTTCTACATGGCCGCCGCGCTCGACGAGGCACGGCTGGCCGAAGCGGCCGGCGAGGTGCCGGTGGGCGCCGTGGTGGTGTGGGAAGACAAGATCATCGCGCGCGGCCACAATCTGCCGATCCGTTCGGTCGATCCGTCCGCCCACGCGGAGATGCAGGCGCTGCGCGCGGCGGCCAAGGTGCTGGGCAACTACCGGATGCCCGAGTGCGAGATCTACGTGACGCTCGAACCGTGCCCAATGTGCAGCGGGGCGATTCTCCATGCGCGGCTGCGACACGTGGTATTTGGCGCGACCGATCCCAAGACGGGGGCGGCCGGCAGCGTGGTCGATCTGTTCGCGCAGGCCACGCTCAATCACCAGACCACACTCACGCGAGGCGTGATGGCCGATGAGTGTGGCCAGTTGCTGCGCGACTTTTTCGGGGCGCGCCGCAGGGCGCAGAAAGCGGCAAGAGCCTTGCAGGTCTCGCCAGTGGACGCAGATTCGGGGAAAATTCAGGCTTCAGACCCGAATTCCGAAACATGAGCCAGCCCACCGAAGTCCGCCTCATCGCCTCATCCGGCTACCCTCACGACGTTGCCATTGCCGCCCGCGGCTGTGCCTGGCTCAAGCACCATGGCTACCACGTCAACAATCCCGATGTGCTTGCGCGCCGCTATCTGCGATTCGGCGGTACGGATGCGGAGCGGTTGGCCGATCTCCATGCCATCGGCACAGGTCCCGCGGGGGAACTGACGCTGGCGGTGCGCGGCGGGTACGGCCTGGGCCGACTGCTCGATCGCATCGAGTTCGGGCGCATCGCGGAGCAGGCCAGCGCAAGCGGCACGCCGATCGTCGGTCACAGCGATTTCACCGCGTTCCAGCTGGCCTATCTGGCCAAGGCTGGCGGGGTGTCGTTCGCAGGGCCGATGCTGCTCGCGGATTTCGGCGAGGAGCACGTCGATTCGTTCATGTGGCGGCATTTCGAGGGCATCCTGCGCGCCCCGGTCCACGACATCGAGGTCGAAGCGCCCCAGATGGCCGCGCCGGCAACCGTGGAAGGCACGCTCTGGGGCGGCAATCTGGCCATGCTGTGCACGCTGCTGGGCACGCCGTACATGCCGAACATCGACGGTGGCATTCTGTTCCTGGAAGACATCAACGAGCCGCCCTACCGCGTGGAGCGGATGTTGCTCCAGTTGCTGCACGCAGGGGTGCTGGCCCGGCAACAGGCCATCGTGCTGGGCGATTTCTCGAATTACCGCACCACCGACTACGACAACGGCTACAACATGGATGCCGTATTCGACTTTGTGCGCGAACAGTTGCGTATTCCGGTGCTCACGGGCCTGCCGTTCGGCCACTGCCCGCGCAAGCTGACTTTGCCGGTGGGCGGAAATGCGCGGCTGACGGCACGTGCCGACGGATTCGTGCTGTCGCTGTCGGGTTATCCGACGTTGTAAGGCGGGGCTGTAGCCGGAGGGCGCCCAGGGCGGCGACATGCCGCCCGCGACTTACCAGATACCCCCACGAGTGGTAAAATATCTGGTTATTTCCTCATTTCGCTGCGCCGGGCGCCAATGCCTGCCGCGAGCAGTCATCTCAGGGTGCCCACGCGGCACACCGACATTCCAGACAAGGTTCAGACGTGCTTTCTACCGCAAACATCACCATGCAGTTCGGCCCCAAGCCGTTGTTCGAGAATATCTCGGTCAAGTTCGGCGAGGGTAACCGCTACGGCCTGATCGGCGCGAACGGCTGCGGCAAGTCCACCTTCATGAAGATTCTCGGCAGCGATCTGGAGCAGTCGTCGGGCACGGTCATGCTGGAGCCGGGCATCCGTCTGGGCAAGCTGCGCCAGGACCAGTTCGCGTATGAAGACAACCGCGTGCTCGACGTGGTGATGATGGGCCATACCGAAATGTGGGGCGCGGCGAGCGAGCGGGACGCGATCTACGCGAACCCGGAAGCCACCGACGAAGACTACATGCACGCTGCCGAACTCGAGGCCAAGTACGCCGAGTTCGACGGCTACACGGCCGAGTCACGCGCTGGCGAACTGCTGCTGGGCGTGGGTATCCCGACCGATCAGCACCAGGGCCCGATGAGCGAGATCGCCCCGGGCTGGAAGCTGCGCGTGCTGCTGGCGCAGGCGCTGTTCTCGAATCCGGATGTGCTGTTGCTCGACGAACCGACCAACAACCTGGACATCAACACGATCCGCTGGCTGGAAGACGTGCTCAACGAGCGCAACTCCACCATGATCATCATTTCCCACGATCGTCACTTCCTGAACTCCGTGTGCACGCATATGGCGGACATGGACTACGGCACGCTGAAGGTCTACCCGGGCAACTACGACGACTACATGCAGGCGTCGATGCAGGCCCGCGAGCGCCAGGTGGCCGCCAACGCGCGCGCCAAGGATCGCATCACCGAACTGCAGGACTTCGTGCGCCGCTTCTCGGCCAACAAGTCGAAGGCTCGCCAGGCCACGTCGCGCCTGAAGCAGATCGACAAGATCAAGGTCGAGGACATCAAGCCGTCGTCGCGCCAGAACCCGTTCGTGCGCTTCGAGTTCGAGAAGAAGCTGCACAACCTGGCTGTCGAAGCGGAAGACATCACCAAGACCTACGACCGCAAGATCATCAACAATCTGTCGATGGCGATCCAGGCTGGCGAGCGTGTGGCCATCATCGGTGAGAACGGCGCAGGCAAAACCACGCTGCTGCGTTCCCTGCTGAACAACGTGGTGCAAACCGGCGTGCAGCGCGGCGTGGAAGTGGACCGCGGCACGGTCAAGTGGGCCGAGAACGCCAACGTGGGCTACATGCCGCAGGACACGTACGAGGAATTCCCGAACGACCTGAACGTGATGGACTGGATGAGCCAGTGGACTCAGGCCGGCGACGACGACCAGTCGTTGCGCGGCACGCTGGGCCGTCTGCTGTTCTCGGCCGACGATATCAAGAAGTCCGTCAAGGTGCTGTCCGGTGGCGAGAAGGGCCGCATGATCTGGGGCAAGCTGATGCTGGGCCGCCATAACGTGCTGGCGATGGACGAGCCGACCAACCACATGGACATGGAGTCGATCGAATCGCTCCAGGTCGCGCTGGACAAGTTCACGGGCACGCTGGTCTTCGTGTCGCATGACCGTGAACTGATCAGTGCTCTGGCCACGCGAGTGATCGAAGTGCGCACCGACGGGCGGATCACCGATTACCTCGGCACGTACGACGAGTACCTGCAATCGCAGGGCATCGAGGCATAAAGTCGGTAAGCCGGTAATCCGGCGTCTTTCTCCCCTGTCCCGCAACGCGGAGCAGGGGAGCTTCATGGCCCGTGCTACCGCACCGGCGCCAATCCCATCTCCGCCAGCAGCTGATCCAGCTGATCGATGATCGCGCGCGCCGTGATCTCTCCCTTCGCCTTCTGCAGCGCAGCCCCCAGCATGTCACGCAGGGCGGCCAGCTCCACCAGCGTCGCCGCCTTCTCCACCTTGACTTGCAGCATATAGCCGCGCAGGCCGAGGTGATTACCGATCACATCCGTATAGAAGTGATAAAGGCGCTGGTAGCCATCGGGTGCCGGCGTGGCTGGCTGCGCCGATGGCTTTGCCGCGGGCAGGGCGCCCGGGGCGATCGTGGTGTCCGCCAGGACGTCGTCGATGCCCTTGCCATCGGACGTGTTGAACGATGAATAGGCCGCGAACAGATTGGTCTCGGCCGGGGCCCGCTGCGGAGCGGGTTGCGCCTGGCCGGTAGCTGGGCGAACCGTGGCCTGCGCAGTCGACAAGGCAGGCTTCGCGCCCGTGGGAGCCGGTATTGGCTCGATCAGCCCGAGTGCCAGCAGCGTGTCCAATGCTTCCCCGGCCACGCCCAGGGCGCCGACTTGCGCCACTAGCTCCGACTTGGCGCGCTCCCCGTTCACGATCAGCAGTAGCGCACGCAGTTTCTGATCCAGTTTTCGTTCGCGCGTGCGAATTTCTTCCTGTCCTGCCTCCGTCTTGCGAAAGATCGGATCGACCATGCCCCGCTCCTTGTTGTTTTGTTCTGTCTTGTTTTGTTATGTACCGGCCGCCCGACGCATACCCTCCCAAAGTCTGGTATGTGGCCGATAATCGCCGTCTCGATGTCAGTTGGAGCTTGCGGCACAGGAAATTCGAAACCGCAAACCGCTCTACAATGTGGTGCACCACGAAAGTAACAAAAAATATTGCAACCGCCGATTCACCTAACGAGAACTGTGGCCATGCAACAACGAGACAAACTTTTCATCAATGGTAGCTGGGTGACCCCCCACGGCACGGGGTTCATCGATGTCATTCATTCCGCCACCGAAGACGTCATGGGCAAGATCCCCGAAGGGGACGCGCGTGACGCCGAGAACGCCATCGCTGCCGCGCGCGCGGCATTTGATGCCTGGTCGGCCACGCCGCCGTCCGTGCGCGCTGATTACATCCGCAAGATTGCCGAAGGCCTGAAGGCGCGTAGCGAGGAGCTCGCGCAGATGATCGCGGGCGAAGTCGGCATGCCGATCAAGCTGGCCCGCGCCATCCAGGTGGGCGGCCCCGTCTACAACTGGGGCCAGGCCGCGGCGCTGCTCGACCAGTTCGCGTTCGAGGAGCAGGTGGGCAATTCGCTGGTCGTGCGCGAGCCGGTCGGCGTGGTCGCGGCCATCACGCCCTGGAACTATCCGCTCAACCAGATCACGCTGAAGGTGGCGCCGGCATTGGCAGCGGGCTGCACCGTCGTGCTCAAGCCGTCCGAAGTGGCGCCGCTCAACGCCTTCGTGCTGGCTGAAGTGATCGAGACCGCGGGGCTGCCGCCGGGCGTGTTCAACCTGGTGACCGGCTATGGCCCCGTGGTCGGCGAGGTGCTGGCGAGCCATCCCGATGTCGACATGGTGTCGTTCACGGGTTCGACCCGTGCCGGCAAGCGCGTCTCGGAACTGGCCGCGCAATCCGTCAAGCGCGTGGCGCTCGAACTCGGCGGCAAGTCGGCGTCGGTGATCCTCGACGATGCGGACCTGCCGACGGCCGTCAAGGGCACCATCGGCGCCTGCTACCTGAACTCGGGGCAGACCTGCTCGGCGCACACGCGCATGCTTGTGCCGCGCAGCCGCTACGAGGAAGTCAAGGCCATCGCCGCGAAGGTGGTGGAAGGCTTCACCGTTGGCGATCCGCTGGCCGACACGACGAAGCTGGGACCGCTGATCTCGGCGGTGCAGAAGGAGCGCGTCACCGGATATATCCGTCGCGGTCTGGACGAGGGCGCGGAACTGGTGGCGGGAGGGCCCGATACGCCGGCTGGTCTGGACCGTGGCTTCTTCGTCAAGCCGACCGTCCTTGGCAACGTCGATCCGAAGGCCACCGTGGCGCAGGAGGAGATCTTCGGGCCGGTGCTGTCCGTTATCTGCTATGACACCGAAGACGAGGCCATCCGCATCGCCAACGACAGCATCTACGGCCTGGGCGGCGGTGTCTGGTCGGGTGACGAGTCGCGCGCGATCCGCGTGGCACGCCGTATCCGTACCGGCCAGGTGGACATAAATGGCGGCCCGTTCAACATGAACGCGCCGTTCGGTGGCTTCAAGCAGTCCGGCAACGGGCGTGAAGGTGGCAAGTTCGGGTTGGAGGAATTCCTCGAGTACAAGTCGCTGCAACTCAAGAAGCCCGCCTGACCGAGGACGAGTTCGTCGTATCATCAATGCCCGGCATGTCCGGGCATTTTTTATTTCTGTCTTTGCGGTCTTTCCTATCGGGGGGAGTTGGATGCGCTGGTTGAAACGGCTGGGTTGGGGATTGCTGGGCATCGTGCTGTTGGCGGCAACCGGGTCGATCGGCGGCTATGTCTGGTACAGGCAGGCGTCGCAGCCCGACGTGGCCGGCACCTTGCGACTGGCCGGCCTGCGAGACCGCGTGGTAGTGGTGCGAGACCGCAATGCCGTGCCACATATCCAGGCGGCCAACTCACTCGATGCGTACTACGCGCTTGGCTACGTCCACGCGCAGGACCGCCTCTGGCAGATGCAGATGAACAAGCGCATCGTCGCGGGCCGTCTTGCCGAAATCCTGGGTCCCAGCGCGCTCGAGACCGACCGCTTCCTGCGCACACTGGGCGTGCGGCGCAATGCAGAGGCGATCCTCGCACAGACACCGCCAGAGGCCCGCGCGGTGCTGCAGGCCTATGCCGATGGTGTCAATGCGTTCATCGACACGCGCAAGTCGGCGCTGCCGCCGGAATTCCTGATCGTTGGCACCCGCCCCGAGCGCTGGGAGCCGGTGGATACGATTGGCTGGCAGACTATGATGGCGTGGGATCTCGGGGGTAACTGGACGCAGGAAGTCCTGCGCATGGGGCTGTCCCAGCAGTTGCCTGCCTCTCGCATTGCAGAAATCCTGGCGCCGTATCCGGGCCAGAAGCCGTTGCGGACGATGGACTACGCCAGCTTCTATCGCAAGCTTGCCCCGGTGGCCACGGCCATGGCGCAAGTTGTCCAGCAGGCGCCGTCTGGCTACGTGGAGGGGATGGGCTCGAACAACTGGGTTGTCTCCGGCGCCCATACGCGCAGTGGCAAGCCGCTGCTGGCCAATGACCCGCATCTGGGGCTCCAGGCGCCCGCGCTCTGGTATTTCGCGCATCTGCAGGCCCCTGGCCTGGATCTGACCGGCGCCACGCTGCCCGGCGCGCCGCTGGTGGTGCTGGGTCACAACAAGCGCATTGCCTGGGGCTTCACCAATACCGCGCCCGATGTCCAGGACCTGTATCTGGAGCGGGTCGACCCGGCCAATCCCAACCGCTATCAAACGCCAGAGGGCTGGGCGGAGTTCAGCACGCGAACCGAGACCATCCAGGTCAAGGGGGCGTCGGATGTCACGCTGACGGTGCGCGGCACGCGGCACGGACCGGTCATGTCCGATGTGGCGGAGCCGATCAGCGCGGCCGCCAAGCCGCTGGGCGCGCAGTACGTGGTGGCGTTCCAGTGGGCGGCGCTGCGTGCCGACGATCGCACGTTCGTGGCCAGCCTGAACATGAGCCACGCCTCGGACTGGAAGTCGTTCGTGGCGGCGTTGCGTGACTTCCATTCGCCGCAGCAGAACATCGTCTACGCCGATGTCGACGGCAATATCGGATATATCGCCCCGGGGCGCGTGCCGCTGCGCCGCCCCGACAATGACCTGATGGGGCTCGCGCCAGCGCCGGGCTGGGATGCGCGTTACGACTGGCAGGGTTTCATCCCGTTCGAGCAGTTGCCGCACCGCTTCAATCCGCCCGAGGGCATGATCGTCACGGCGAACCAGAAGATCGTGGGAGACGACTACCCGTACTTCATTACGAGCGAATGGACGGTACCGTATCGCTACCAGCGCATCCGCACGCTGCTGGAGGCCGAGCCGCACCATACGAAGGACACCTTTGCCGAGATCCAGAAGGACGTGGTCTCGCTAGCCGTGCGCGATGCGCTGCCATTGCTGCTGGCTGCCCCAGTGGCGACGGACGCCACACGCCCGCCGCGCGAGCGCGCGCTGCTCGACGCGCTGCGCAAATGGGACGGCACGATGTCGGCCGACCGCGCGGAGCCGCTGGTGGTGACCGCATGGCTACGCGAACTGTCGCGCCTGCTGTTCGAGGACAAGGTCGGCGAATCGCAATTCAACCGGCTCTGGGAGCAACGCAACGTCCAGTTGCCGATGCTCAATGCGATGCGCGACCCGAAGGGCCTGGGTGCCTTCTGGTGCGACAACTCGCGCACGCCCGCCCACGAGAGCTGTGCGGACACGATCGGGCTGGCATGGCAGCGGGCGATTGCCGATCTGGATCGTCGCTATGGCGATGACACGGCCAAGTGGCGTTGGGGCAAGGCGCACACCGCGCGTTCCGAGCACAAGCCGTTCGGCAAGGTGCCGTACCTGTCCAGCCTGTTCAACGTGCGCGTGCCTACTGGTGGCGATACGTATACGGTGGATGTGGGCCGCCACAACCTCCGCGACGAGCACGCACCATTCGAGAGCACGCACGCGGCCAGTCTGCGCGCCATCTACGATCTGGACGATCTGTCGGAGTCGCGTTTCATGACGTCGACCGGGCAGTCTGGTAATGCGCTGTCGCCGCACTACCGCGACTGGACCGAGGAGTGGGCCGCCGTGCAATTCATCACGATTGGCGCCCACCGGCGCAATCCGGGCGGGGACAGCTTTGACACGTTGGTACTGCGGCCGCTGACTGATGGCAACTGATCGACGGCAACTGACCCGCCCGATGTTGTCAAAGATTGTGTCAATGGAAATCATTCCCGGTAAGCGGGCAGTACCATGACGAGACCTTTCCTTGCAGGAGTCATTCGATGAGCGATACCCATGCACCTCGCAGCCCGCGCCGCACCGACGTGATCCAGCATGTGGGATTCGAGCACGCCGGCGTGATTGCCGATGCAGCCCGTGCGCGTGGTCACGAAATCCGCATGTATCAGGCCGGCGTGGATGACCTTGCACTGGTGCAGGATGATCCCGCCGATCTGCTCGTGGTGCTCGGCGGCCCGATCGGGGTCTATGAGACCGAAGCCTATCCGTGGCTCGAAGCCGAGATCGCCGTCATTCGCGAGCGTCTTCATGCGCGGCGGCCAATGATCGGTGCGTGCCTGGGTGCGCAACTGATTGCAGCCGCGGCCGGTGCGCGCGTGTATCCGGGCACGCGGGAAATTGGCTGGGCGCCGATCACGCCCACGGAAGCCGGTCGGCGGTCGCCGCTGGCCGCGCTGGCCGAGGCCGACTGGCAGGTGCTGCACTGGCACGGTGATACCTTCGACCTGCCCGCCGGCGCCGAACTACTTGCCTCCACGGCTGCCACGCCGCACCAGGCCTATGCCATCGGCTCGCATGTGCTGGCGTTGCAGTTCCACCCCGAGGTCAAGCCGGGCGATATCGAAACCTGGCTGATCGGGCATACGGTCGAACTGGGGCGCGCCGGCATTGATCCGCGCACGATTCGTCGCCGTACCGGTGAAATCGGCGCCGTCGTTGCCAATGCCGGTGAGCGGATGTTTGCACGGTGGATGGAAGAGGCCGGGGTTTGATGGATGCGGTGATCAACATCCCGATTGCCGCCGTATTGGCGGGCAGGGTAAAGCCGTTCGGCCCCAAAGGGGTACCGAGCGGGATCGAAAAGACAGTGGTCAGCGGGCCGGTTCGCATCACGAAGCTCGGCTTCGATATCGACGAGCAGGGCGATCCGAAGCATCACGGCGGTCCGGAGAAGGCGCTGCACCACTATCCGCGCGACCACTATCCGGTCTGGCACGACACGCTGGCGGCCCATGGCGGTAACGTCGACGTGCTGGATGGCCCCGGTGCCTTCGGCGAGAACTTCAGCACGCACGGTCTGACGGAGGCGGAAGTCTGTATTGGTGACCGCTTCCGTGTCGGCACGGCGCTGGTGGAAGTCTCGCAGGCCCGGCAGCCGTGCTGGAAGCTCAATCATCGGTTCGGCTATGCGGCCATGTCGCGCTCGGTGCAGGAAGGCGGACGCACGGGCTGGTACTACCGGGTGATCGAGGAGGGCGAAGTGTCCGCCGGCGACAGGATGGTGCTCGTAGCGCGCCCTTACCCGCAATGGTCCCTGCAACGGTTGCTGCACGTGCTCTACGTGGATCGCCTCAACTACAGGGCACTGGCCGAGATGGCCGATCTGGCGCCGCTGGCGGAAAGCTGGCGCAAGCTGGCCCGCCAGCGCGTGGCGAGCCATCTCGTGGAGGATATGGAGAAGCGGCTGGCCGGAGGCTAGGGTCAGCCAGCGCGGCGTATCTGCCGGTCAATCCGGCTGGAATCGACGCGCCGTGCCTTCGCGGGTGATCCGCTCCCAGATCACCTGCTTTTCCTCGTCGGAATAGAACACCCAGTTGCTGACCTCGGCCGCCGTGCGACCGCAGCCCTGGCAGATCTCGTCGAACAAGGTCGAACAGATGCCGATGCAGGGGCTGTCCGGACGATCGCTCAACTGCGCCTGACCATCGGTATCGACGGTGGCGGACGGGGCAAGTGACGCGGACGGGTTGACGGGCATAAAGACGGAGTGACGGCGACAGGAACGACTGGCCGCACATTATAAACGTCTGTCCGATCCGGAATTACCCCCGAGGTCATTGTGGTTGGCTGGTCACCCGTCTACGCTTGATGGGTCATGTTTCCACCGCAACTGATTACCGGGAGATTGCCGATGTCCGAGTCCGCCAACGCTGTCGACCCGCGCAATGCCGCAATGATCGAATCGGTGCTGATTGCCTCGCCGGTGGCGCAAGCGCTGGGTATCCGGCTCGATGCGCTTGCTGCCGAGCGCGTGGAGATGCTGCTGCCATTCAGCATGAAGAACATCACGGTTGGCGATATTGTCCATGGAGGCGTCATTGCAACGCTGATCGATGTGGCCGGCGCGGCTGCGGCGTTTTCGAAAGTCGATCTGGATGTCGTCAAGACCGGGGCGACGGGTTCGCTGTCGATCCAGTATCTGGCGCCGGCGCTGGCAGCCCCACTGCGGGCCGTGGCCGAGGTGATTCGCCGTGGCAAACGGCAGGTGGCGACCGAGGTCTCGGTCTATGCGGAGGGCGATGCCGAGGCCGTGCTCGTTGCCAAGGCATTGATGAGCACGGCCCTGATCTAGTTCACACCAGGTTCACCAGGATCAGTACTTCCAGAAGATCTCTTGCAGTGCCTTCGGGTCGTTGGTCTTGGTCAGTGCCAGCGCCATCAGGATGCGAGCCTTCTGCGCGATCTGGTCGTCGGTGACGATCCAGTCGTACTTGTCGTCGGGCTGTTCGCCGTTACGGATCACGACGCCGCTGCCCGTGCGCGAGGCACGCACAATGAACACGCCCTTGGCACGGGCGGCCTTGAGCGGTTCGACCATGTAGTCGCCGACGCTGCCATTGCCGGTGGCGTCGAAGATGATGGCCTTGGCGCCGCTCTTCACTGCGGCATCGATCGCGGCAGGGTTCATGTTGCCGTACGCGTAGACCACGGCCACTTCAGGCAGCTTGTCGATCTTGTCGATGTCGAACTCCGTCTGCGTCGTGTGCGGGCGGGCCGGCAGGCGGAAATACAGCGTGCGGCCTTCCACCACGTAGCCGAGCGGGCCGAACGGCGAGCGGAACGTCTCGACCTTGAACGTGTTGGTCTTCGTCACGTCACGGCCGGTCTGGATCTCGTCATTGAGCACCACCAGCGTGCCCTTGCCCTTCGAGGCGGGGTTCGACGCCACCAGCACGGCGTCGTACAGGTTCAGCGCGCCATCGGCGCCCAGTGCGGTGCCCGGCCGCATCGAGCCAACCACCACCACGGGCTTGTCGCTCTTGAGCGTCAGGTTCAGGAAGTATGCGGTTTCCTCGATCGTGTCAGTGCCGTGCGTGATCACGATGCCGTCGACGTCGGGCTGCTTGAGCAGTTCGGAGACGCGCTTGGCCAGCTTGATCAGGCGCTCGTTGTTGAAGCTTTCGGAGCCGATCTGGAAGACCTGTTCACCCTTGACGTTGGCGATCTTCGAGATCTCCGGCACGGAAGCGATGATCTTGTCGACTGGCACCACGGCGGACTGATAGGCCGCGGTATTGGTGGCGGCAGCACCCGCGCCGGCGATGGTGCCGCCGGTGCCGATGATGACGATGTTGGCTTTGCGTGCTTCGGCGGTGGTGCCTGCCGGCGCATTGGCGCTGGCGGCCGACGTGGGGCTGAGCTGGGCGTGGGCCACGCCAGTGAGCAGGCTGGCCGAAAGCAGCAGGGCGGCCAGGGGTTTGAGACGGGCAGTGCGTTGCATGATTCTCCTCATATCGGCGAACGGCGCGCGTCTTGTGGAAGCGCGAGAGCCGCAGGTTTTCGATTCATGGATTCCATTCGTCAGGCGCCGCAGGGTTTTCCAGCGGTCGTTTCCGGGAATGGAGCGAGCACTATACCGAGGCCCCAGAGTTGCGTCGACAACTGCACCAGCAGGGGCACAGCCGCATACGTATGCCTGAAAAGACAAAGCGGCATCCTCTGCCAGAGAGGATGCCGCTTCGTTCAAGCAGCGAGGACCTTCCGTCTGTACGCGCTTAGAACGCGTCGCCCGGTATGCGAACCCAGCCTTCCATCAACACGCGTGCGCTGCGGCTCATGATGGCCTTCGTCACGGTCCATTCACCATCGGACTGGACGGCCTGCGCGCCCACACGCAGCGTGCCGGATGGGTGGCCGAAACGCACTGCCTCGCGTTCGCCGCCGCCGGCCGCCAGGTTCACCAGCGTGCCCGGTACTGCAGCCGCCGTGCCGATGGCCACCGCAGCGGTGCCCATCATCGCGTGGTGCAGCTTGCCCATCGACAGCGCACGCACCAGCAGGTCCACGTCGCCGGCATTGACGGTCTTGCCGCTCGATGCCGTGTACGTCGCCGGCTTCGCCACGAACGCCACCTTCGGCGTGTGCTGGCGACGCGCGGCTTCGTCGATGTCGCGGATCAGGCCCATGCGCTTGGCGCCATAGGCACGGATCGTCTCGAACATCGCCAGCGCCTTCGGGTCGCTGTTGATAGCTTCCTGCAGTTCCGTGCCGGTGTAGCCGATGGCCTCCGCATTGACGAAGATCGTCGGAATGCCGGCATTGATCATCGTGGCCTTGAGCGTGCCGACGCCGGGCACTTCGAGGTCATCGACGAGGTTACCGGTCGGGAACATCGCGCCGCCACCGTCATCGCCTTCCTCGGCGGCCGGGTCCATGAACTCGAGCTGGACTTCGGCCGCGGGGAACGTGACGCCGTCGAGTTCGAAGTCGCCCGTTTCCTGCACCGCGCCGTTGGTGATCGGCACGTGCGAGATGATGGTCTTGCCGATGTTCGCTTGCCAGATCCGGATCGTCACGGTGCCATTCTCGGGAATGCGCGCCGCGTCGATGAAGCCGTTGCTGACCGCGTACGGACCGACCGCCGCCGACAGGTTGCCGCAGTTGCCGCTCCAGTCGACGAACGGCTGGTCGATCGACACCTGGCCGAACAAATAGTCGACGTCGTGGTCCGGGCGGGTGCTCTTCGAGATCAGCACGGTCTTGCTGGTGCTCGAGGTGGCCGCGCCCATGCCGTCGATCTGCTTGCCGTACGGATCGGGGCTGCCGATCACGCGCATCAGCAGCGCGTCACGCGCCTTGCCAGGGACCTGCGCGGCCTCTGGCAGGTCCTGCACGCGGAAGAACACGCCTTTGCTGGTGCCGCCACGCATGTAGGTGGCGGGAATCCTGATTTGGGGTACATGTGCCATTCGTCAGTCTCCCGTCATGCCGCCGCGCGCGAGGACTCGAGGAAGTCCTGCGCAAAGCGTTGCAGCACGCCGCCTGCTTCGTAGATCGAAACTTCCTCGTCGCTGTCCAGGCGGCACAGCACCGGCACTTCCACGCGCTCGCCGTTCTTGCGGTGGATGACCAGCGTCAGTTCCGCGCGCGGCTTGCGTGCGCCGATGATGTCGAAGGATTCCGTGCCGTCGATGCCGTACGTGGCGCGGTTCTCACCGGCCTTGAACTCCACGGGCAGCACGCCCATGCCGATCAGATTGGTGCGGTGAATGCGCTCGAAGCCTTCGGCGACGATGGCTTCCACGCCGGCCAGACGCACACCCTTGGCGGCCCAGTCACGTGACGAGCCCTGGCCATAGTCGGCCCCGGCGACCACGATCAGCGGCTGCTTGCGGTTCATGTACGTCTCGATCGCTTCCCACATCCGCACGACCTTGCCTTCTGGCTCGATGCGCGTCAGCGAACCCTTCTTGACCGCACCTTCGACCACGGCCATCTCGTTGATCAGCGTCGGGTTGGCGAATGTGGCGCGTTGCGCGGTCAGGTGGTCGCCGCGGTGCGTCGCGTACGAGTTGAAGTCTTCTTCCGGCAGGCCCATCTTGGCCAGGTACTCGCCGGCCGCGCTGTTCAGCAGGATCGCGTTCGACGGCGAGAGGTGATCGGTGGTGATGTTGTCACCGAGCACCGCCAGCGGACGCATGCCGCGCAGCGTGCGCTCGCCGGCCAGCGCGCCTTCCCAGTACGGCGGACGGCGGATGTACGTGCTTTGTGGGCGCCAGTCGTAGAGCGGGCTGATCGACGTGTCGTTTTCCGCCTGCAGCGCGAACATCGGCTCGTAGACCTTGCGGAACTGCTCGGGCTTCACGCTCTGCTTGACGATGAGGTCGATCTCTTCGTCGGTCGGCCAGATGTCCTTCAGGTACACCGGCTTGCCGTCGGTATCGGTACCCAGCACGTCGCGTTCGATGTCGAAGCGGATCGTGCCGGCGATGGCGTAGGCCACCACCAGCGGCGGCGATGCCAGGAACGCCTGTTTCGCGTACGGGTGGATGCGGCCGTCGAAGTTGCGGTTGCCGGAGAGCACGGCCGTGGAGTAGAGGTCACGGTCGATGATTTCCTGCTGGATCTTCGGATCCAGCGCGCCGGACATGCCGTTGCAGGTCGTGCAGGCGAACGCCACGATACCGAAGCCGAGCTTTTCCAGGTCGGGCAGCAGGTTGGCTTCTTCCAGATAAAGCTCCACGGCCTTCGATCCCGGTGCCAGCGACGACTTGACCCAGGGCTTGCGCGTCAGGCCGCGTGCGTTGGCGTTGCGCGCCAGCAGGGCGGCGGCAATCACGTTGCGCGGGTTGCTGGTGTTCGTGCAGCTGGTGATGGCGGCGATGATCACGGCGCCGTCGGGCATCTGGCCCGGCACTTCTTCCCACTTGCCGGCGATGCCGCGGGCAGCCAGGTCGGAGGTCGGCAGGCGCTTGTGCGGGTTCGACGGGCCGGCCATGTTGCGCACGACCGTGGACAGGTCGAAATGGAGCACGCGCTCGTACTCGGCCTTCGTCAGCGCGTCGGCCCACAGGCCAGCGGTCTTGGCGTAGGTTTCCACGAGCTGGACCTGTGCCTCGTCACGGCCGGTCAGTCGCAGATATTCGGTGGTCTGGTTGTCGATGAAGAACATGGCAGCGGTGGCGCCGTACTCGGGGGCCATGTTCGAAATCGTCGCGCGGTCGCCGAGCGTCAGCGACGAAGCGCCTTCGCCACGGAATTCCAGGTACGCGCCAACCACTTTTTCCTTGCGCAGGAATTCGGTCAGGGCCAGCACGATATCGGTGGCGGTGATGCCAGGCTGGCGACGGCCGGTCAGCTCCACGCCGACGATGTCCGGCAGGCGCATCCACGAGGCGCGGCCGAGCATCACGTTTTCGGCTTCCAGGCCGCCCACGCCAATCGCGATCACGCCGAGCGCGTCGACGTGCGGCGTGTGGCTGTCGGTGCCGACGCAGGTGTCGGGGTAGGCCACGCCGTGGTCGGCGTGGATCACGGGCGACATCTTCTCCAGATTGATCTGGTGCATGATGCCGTTGCCCGGCGGGATCACGTCGACGTTGCGGAACGCCTTCTTGGTCCAGTTGATGAAATCGAAGCGGTCTTCATTGCGGCGATCCTCGATGGCGCGGTTCTTCGTGAACGCATCGGGGTCGAAACCACCGCATTCAACGGCCAGCGAGTGGTCGACGATCAGTTGCACCGGCACCACCGGATTGACCTTGGCGGGGTCGCCGCCCTGATCGGCGATGGCGTCGCGCAGGCCGGCCAGGTCCACCAGCGCGGTCTGGCCCAGGATGTCGTGGCAGACCACGCGGGCCGGGAACCACGGGAAATCGAGCTCACGCTTGCGCTCGATCAGTTGCTTGAGCGATGCGGTCAGCGTGGCGGGGTCGCAGCGGCGCACGAGGTTCTCGGCCAGCACGCGCGACGTGTAGGGCAGCTTGTCATAAGCGCCCGGGGAGATGGCTTCGACCGCGGCACGCGCATCGAAGTAGTCGAGCTTGGTGCCGGGTAGCGGCTTGCGGAATGCAGTGTTCATGGCGTCGTGTGAGGACTGTTTCGCGCCGGCCGGCGCGCCCTGGGGCGCGGACGGCGGCACGTTTTTCTTGCGGATCTTGCGTGCCTGGGTATCGGATCAGGCGCGTTTTTCGATCGGCACGAACTTCAGGTTTTCCGGGCCGGTGTAGTTGGCGGTCGGGCGGATGATCTTGTTGTCGACCCGTTGCTCGATCACGTGTGCGGCCCAGCCCGAGGTACGGGCGATCACGAACAGCGGCGTGAACATCGCGGTCGGCACCCCCATCATGTGGTAGCTCACCGCGCTGAACCAGTCCAGGTTCGGGAACATCTTCTTGGCGTCGGCCATCACCGTTTCCAGGCGCTCGGCGATGTTGAACATCTTCATCGAACCGGCGTCCTTCGACAGCTTGCGCGCGACTTCCTTGATCACTACGTTACGCGGGTCGGAGATCGTGTACACGGGGTGACCGAAACCGATCACCACTTCCTTGTTCTCCACGCGGCGACGGATGTCGGCTTCTGCCTCGTCCGGCGTGTCGTAGCGCTTCTGGATCTCGAAGGCCACTTCGTTGGCGCCGCCGTGCTTCGGACCACGCAGCGCGCCGATGCCGCCGCAGATGGCCGAGTACATGTCGGAGCCCGTGCCAGCCACCACGCGGCAGGCGAACGTCGAGGCGTTGAACTCGTGCTCTGCGTACAGGATCAGCGAGGTCTGCATCGCGCGTTCCCACAGCTTCGACGGGGCTTCGCCGTGCAGCAGGTGCAGGAAGTGGGCGGCGATCGAGTCGTCATCGGTTTCCACTTCGATGCGGCGGCCGTTGTGGCTGTAGTGGTACCAGTACAGCAGCATCGAGCCCAGGCTGGCCATCAGGCGGTCGGCGATATCACGCGCGCCCGGGGTGTTGTGGTCGTCCTTTTCCGGCAGCACGGTGCCCAGCACCGATACGCCAGTGCGCATCACGTCCATCGGGTGGGCGCTGGCCGGCACCCATTCCAGGGCGGCCTTCACGTTGGCGGGCAGGCCGCGCAGTGCCTTCAGCTTGGCCTTGTAGGCGGCCAGTTCGGACTTGGTCGGCAGCTTGCCGTGGACCAGAAGGTGAGCGATTTCCTCGAATTCGCAGGTGTCGGCGATGTCGAGGATGTCGTAGCCACGATAGTGCAGGTCATTGCCGCTGCGTCCCACGGTGCACAGTGCGGTATTGCCGGCGGCGATACCTGACAGGGCAACGGACTTCTTGGGCTTCGGGGTGGCCAGCGGTTGGGCTTCGGACATTTGGGTCTCCTGGTTAAGCTTGGTGTGTTTACGTGCGGTCATGGCGGTGGGTGCTGGATCAGCGGCCCTTGCCTTGTGCGAAGAGCGCGTCGAGCTTCTGCTCGAAGTCATGGTAGCCGATGCGGTCGTACAGTTCGGCGCGCGTCTGCATCGTGTCGACCACGTTCTTCTGGGTGCCCTCGCGGCGGATCGCCTGGAAGACATTCTCGGCCGCCTTGTTCATGGCGCGGAACGCCGACAGCGGGTAGAGCGCCATGGCAACGCCGGCGTTGCGCAGTTCGTCCAGCGTGTAGTACGGCGTGGCGCCGAATTCGGTCAGGTTGGCCAGCACGGGCACCTTCACGGCATCGACGAACTTGCGGTACATGTCCATGTCGGTCATCGCCTCGGGGAAGATGGCGTCGGCGCCGGCTTCCACGCAGGCCACGGCGCGTTCGATCGCGCTGTCGAGGCCTTCGACGGCCAGGGCGTCGGTGCGGGCCATGATGACGAAGTTCTCGTCCGTGCGGGCATCGACGGCGGCACGGATGCGGTCGACCATTTCACCCTTGGTGACGATTTCCTTGTTCGGGCGGTGGCCGCAGCGCTTGGCGCCGACCTGGTCTTCGATATGCATGGCGGCTGCGCCGAACTTGATCAGCGAGCGCGTGGTGCGGGCCACGTTGAATGCCGAGGCGCCGAAGCCGGTGTCGACGTCGACCAGCAGCGGCGTGTCGCACACGTCGGTGATGCGGCGGATGTCGGTCAGCACATCGTCCAGGTTCGAGATGCCCAGGTCAGGCAGACCCAGCGAGCCAGCAGCCACGCCGCCGCCCGACAGGTAGATCGCGCGATAACCGGCCCGCTTGGCCAGCAGCGCGTGATTGGCATTGATGGTGCCCGGGATCTGCAGGGGGCTTTCATCGATCAGGGCCTGGCGGAAGCGTGCGCCGGCGGAGCGGGCGAGTTCGGTGGCGGTAAAGGTCATGGCGTGAATCCGTTATTCGTGAATGCTGAAACCTGTCGGGACAGGGCGGCCCTATGGCGCAAGGGGTGTGCCAGCTGCCAAGTGATGCTTGCGGCAGATGTTTGTCGCGCTCATTTTTCGACGGTTTTTCCTTATTGATCAGTGGTTTATCCCATGTGGGTGCAGTGCGCGGCCCATGCCGGAAAGTGGCGCCGATGGCATTCCAGTGTTCGGCTTTGAAATTCACGCATTTCAAAGTTGAAATGCCGGGCCGGCCGGTGCAGAATCCAGATCGACTATACGCCCGCGTTGGAAGCTGTTCCATGACACCGTCGCACCCGACCGTTCCTCAGCCGATTTCCCTCAACCCCGCAGGCCCCGTCGCCCCTGGCGCCCGCCCGAGGATCTGGGCCATGGGCATCAGCCGTCTCTCGCGCGCCTTTGCCGAACTGATTCCGGCCTACGCGGGCCGGGCGGAATTCCGGATCGTTGGCCGGGCCTTCGAAGCCGCAGCCAGCGCCATCAACCGGGAGGCACGGGAGAACCGCGTCGACGTGGTGGTGGCGGGCGGATCGAACGGCGCCTACCTGCGCCAGCACGTCGATGTGCCGGTGGTGCTGGTCAAGGTGACCGGCTTCGACGTCATGAGCGCGTTGGCCACCGCCCGGCGTATTTCGCCGAAGGTGGCGCTGGTGACGCATGCGTCCACCTACGCCGAGGTCGACGAGTTCGTGCGGGCCTTCTCGCTCGATATCCCGCGCTACACCTATCTGACCGAAGACGATGCGACGGCGCGCGTGCGGGCGCTCAAGGAAGAGGGCGTGCGCGTAGTGGTCGGGCCGGGCCTGGTGACAGACATGGCCGACAAGTACGGGCTCGTCGGCGTGTTTCTCTACTCGGGCAATGCCGTGCGGCTGGCGCTGGAGGATGCGATCGAGGCCGCGCGGTTGCGTCGTATCGAATCCACGCGACGCGAATACGTGAACACGATTCTTGCCCACCTGAACGAAGGCGTGGCTGCGGTCGATGGCGAGGGGCGGGTGCAGGCGTTCAATCCGGCGATGGAGCGATTCCTCGGCACGCCTGCCGGGGTTGCGGTGGGTCGCAAGCTATCCACGCTGGCGCCCGGACTGTCCCTCGACGGCGTGATGCAGAGCGGCGCGCGCGAGCTCGAAGCAATCCATCGGCTGGGCGACAAGATGGTGGTCGTCAACCGGATTCCGATCATGAGCGAGGCCGGCACGACCGGTGCCGTGCTGACGATCCAGGACGCCAACGCGATTCACCGCGCGGACCGCAACCTGCGCTCGCGCACACGCGCCCGGGCGGCTGGCGTGCGTTACAGCCTGGACGACCTGGCGGGCGATTCGCCGGCGATGAGCGATCTGCGCGCGCTGGCGCGGCGCTATGCGATGGTCGATTCGACCGTGCTGGTCAGCGGCGAAAGCGGTACCGGCAAGGAAGTGCTGGCGCAGGGGATGCACGACGCGAGTCCGCGCCGCGCCTTTCCCTTCGTGGCGGTCAACTGCGCGGCCTTCCCCGAGACACTGCTCGAATCCGAGCTGTTTGGCTACGAGGAGGGGGCGTTCACGGGCGCCCGGCGTGGCGGCAAGGCTGGCCTGTTCGAGTCGGCGCACAACGGCACGCTGTTCCTCGACGAGATCGGCGATATGCCGCCTGCGCTGCAAACGCGCCTGCTGCGGGTGCTGCAGGAGAAACAGGTGCTGCCGATCGGCGCGATCGAGGCCGTGCCGGTCAATGTGCGGGTGATCGCCGCCACGCACCGCGACCTGGCCGCGCTCGTGCGCGATGGGGCATTCCGCCAGGATCTCTACTACCGCCTGAACATCCTCCGCATCGAGATGCCGCCTTTGCGTGACCGCGCGGGAGACCTGCCCGTGCTGGCGGAACTGCTGTACCGGCGCGCGCAGGAACGGCTCGGCATGTCGGATGGGGAACCACTACCCGCGATCGTGCGGGCACGGCTGGCGCGCTACGTATGGCCGGGGAATATTCGCGAACTCGAGAACGTGACCGAGCGGATTGCAGTGCTGGTGGCCGGCGCGAACCTGACACCTGTGGCGTTGCAGCGGGAGTTGCAGGCGGCGGTGCCGGAACTGTTTTCCGGCGATTACGGGATGGCCATCGAGATGTCCGACGGCGTACCCGCGCAATCGCTGGCAGGGGTGGCCAAGGCAAGCCAGGCCGAGCATATCCGCCGTGTGCTGGCCGATTGCGGCGGTAACCGCGCAGCGGCCTGTGCCCAGCTAGGTATCAGTCCGACGACCCTTTGGCGACGGTTGCGCGAGGAGTGACCGACATCCGATCCTTCATGAAGTCCGTTATTTCGCAATTAACGGCCAGAATTATTCGCCACCAATAATTTGGGCTAAACGTCCAAGGTCTTGAAAAACCGATAAAAAGACGACAAGAAAGACCGAAAGGGACTGGCTTACGTGTCAGACATCGTCCGCAAGTCGCACCCCAGTGAACTGCCAGCGCTGGTGGGGATAGAAGAAGTTGCGGTAGCTTGCGCGGATATGGGATTCGGCGGTGACGCAGGAACCGCCGCGCAGCACCATCTGGCTGCTCATGAACTTGCCGTTGTACTCGCCCACGGCCCCCTCGCGTGGCCGGAAGCCGGGATAGGGCAGGAAGGCACTGCCCGTCCACTCCCACACGTCGCCGAACATCTGGCGCAGGGAGCCAGCCGTGTTCTGACGATCGGGCAGGGGACGTAGCGCACGGCCTTCCGCGAAATTGCCGGTGGCGGGCAGATTGTGCGCCGCGTGCTCCCATTCAGCTTCGGTCGGCAGGCGGCGCTCCGCCCAGCGCGCGAATGCGTCGGCCTCGAAGAAACTCACGTGCGTGACCGGGCTGTCCGGATCGACGGGCTGCATCCCACGCAACGTCATCTGCCACCACGTGCCGTCGCGCTCTTCCCAGTACAGGGGGGCTTCGATCTGGTTGTCGCAGACCCAGCGCCAGCCATCGGAGAGCCACAGGCCGGTCGACTGGTAGCCGCCATCCTCGATGAATTCAAACCACTGGTGGTTGCTGACCGGGTGCGAGCACAGCAGATATGGCTGCAGCAGTACCTGGTGGCGCGGGCCCTCGCAATCGAACGCGAAACCGTCTCCACTGTGGCCGATCGTCACCACGCCGCCCGGAAAGGCGATCCACTCTGGCGCAGGGCGGGGGTCAGCGATAACCGGGGACGGCAGCGTCGGCGCATAGGCCGGGCGCAGCGGATTCTGCGCGAACAGGTGCAGGATATCGGTCAGCAGGAGTTCCTGATGCTGCTGCTCGTGATGCAGGCCAAGCGTGATCAACGCCGCTTCGTCGTCGGTCTGGGCCCGCATCAGTAGCGATTCCATCACTTCATCGACGGCTTCGCGATACGCCAGTACCTCGTCGAGCGACGGGCGTGTCAGCAGGCCGCGGCGCGGACGCGGGTGGCGCGCGCCGACCGCTTCATAGTACGAATTGAACAGATAGCGATACTGCGGATCGACCGGCTCGTAATCGGGCAGCCGGGCGGCTAGCACGAACTCTTCGAAGAACCAGGTGGTATGGGCAAGATGCCACTTCGCTGGGCTGGCGTCGTCCATGGATTGCACGGTTGCGTCAGCATCTGACAGGTCCGCCACCATCGCTTCCGTAGCGCTGCGCACATGACGGTACTGGCTGAGCAGGGCGGGTTCTTGCGGTGGATGACTGGCGGCGGCAGGCAGCAGGGCTGAGGTCATGCAGACTCCTGGAAGGCGCGGCAAATGTCGAACAATCATAGACCCATCCGCATGTCGGGGCGAGCGGCAAGGCCATCGGAGTTTGACGTAGGTGGGCGTTTGCGAGGCCCACAAAAAAACAGGTGCCTGGGGGAGGCACCTGTCTTAAGGATCGCCGGCACCGGGGAGGGCGCCGGGAACTACACGGAGAGGGAGAGACTGTCAGGCTCAGGCGGCGGCGCGCAGCGCGGCGTCGTTGAGCGCGGCGATCTGCGAGCGGGCAGTCGTGAGACCGGCTTCGCGCGCGTCGGGGCCCATGGCCAGACCGTGAGCGCGGACGATGCTAATGTCGGTGATACCGAGGAAGCGCAGCACTGCATCAATGGTGACTTCGTGCAGGTCCAGCGTGTTGGCGTCCTGACGCACGCCGCCTCGCGACGACACCACGATCACGCGCTTGCCGACTGCCAGGCCTTCAGGGCCGTTGGCGGTGTAGCGGAAGGTGCGGCCGGCTTGCGCGATACGGTCGATCCAGGCCTTGAGCTGGCTCGGGATGCTGAAGTTGTACTGCGGCACGCCAATCACCAGCACATCGGCAGCCATGAATTCGGCCAGGAACGTTTCGGTGCGCTCGAGTTCGGCTTGCTGCACGGCGTTCAGGCCGTCCTTCGGGCCACCCAGCACCGGCAGCAGGTGGTTGCCGAGGTGGGCGGGGGCTTCCTTGTCCAGATCGCGTACGGTCACCTTGGCGCCGGGGTTCTTGGCAACGAGGTCGGCCACGATGCTGGCGGTCAGGGAACGCGATACGGAGTTGTCGCCCAGTACGCTCGAATCGATTTGCAGGATGTTCATGTCTGGCTCCACTTGGGAATTCGGTTTGGATGGCTGAAAGATAGAGGTTCCCCATTGGTGCCGGTAGTGAGGCAAAATGCAAATGATTGTTCTATCGCTGCAACGGCATGCGCCTCGCCGCCTACGTGCCGTTGCCCGCCTTGAAGGAGCCCGCCATGCAGGATCTCAACGATTTGTCGCTGTTTGCCCAGCTGGTGCAGCACGGCAGCTTTTCAGCGGCAAGCCGGGCCACCGGCGTGCCGAAATCGCGACTTTCCCGCCGGATTGCACAGCTCGAGAAGGAGTTGGGTGTGCAATTGCTCCGCCGGACCACCCGACAAGTGCGCGTGACGCCGCTTGGCGAGGCCTACTATGCCCGCTGCCGCGAAATGCTCGATGCGGCGGAGGCCGCCCGCGAAGTGATCGAACATGCTCGCGACCAACCGGGAGGCTTTCTCCGAATCAGTTGCCCGGTCGGTATCGCACAGGTGCTGCTGGCACCCTCGATCGGTCATTTCATGCGGGCCAACCCCGGCATCCAGCTTGAAGTCGAAGCCACCAACCGTCGTGTCGACGTGATTGCGGAGGGATTCGACCTCGCCCTGCGCGTGCGAAACGTGCTGGAGGATTCAAGCCTGGCCGTGCGCACCTTCGGCAAGAGCGAGTTGCGGCTGGTGGCCAGCCCGGCACTGCTCGACAGCATTGGCCGGCCGCGCACGCCCCAGGCGCTGGAGGGGATGCCCGGCGTCAATCAGAAGCCTCACGATGGCAAGCATGTGTGGCCGCTCGTCAGCAAGACTGGTGAGCAGGTCCATGTGAGCTACGACCCTAAGCTCATCTCCGATGAGTTCGCGCTGCTGCGGGAAGCGGCAATTGCCGGTGTCGGCGTGGCACTGCTGCCGAGCATGTACTGTCGCGATGAAGTCGAGCGGGGGGAGCTTGAAGTACTGCTGCCGCAATGGGACTTGCCGATGGGGGTGCTGCACGCGGTCTTTCCGTCGCGGCAGGGGGTGACGCCCGCACTTCGCCGCTTTCTCGATTATCTGGGCGAAGTGTTGCCCGAATGCGCGCGCAAGATGGGGATGATTCCGAACGTCAGCCTGGGAATGCACGTGGCGCCACCGACCGAGCCCGCGCAGCGCGCCGGCGGCAAGGCGAAGGAGCTGGAGGCGTCCTGACAGTCCCGACAGTCCCGACAGTCCCGACAGTCCCGACAGTCCCGACAGTCCCGACAGTCCCGACAGTTCCGACAGCCCCGACAGCGGGCAACCTGTACGGTGCTGCGCCTTTACCTTCACGCCAGCACGACCTAATGTAGGGAGTACAGGTCACATGCGTTCCATGTGATACCGCATCGTCCAATGCAAGGAGCCGTCGAAATGAGTCACTCGCAAGGATCGCAGGATCTTGGCAAAGCCGTACTTCGTATCGTGCTGGGGGTGCTGATTCTGTTGCACGGTATCTCGAAGATCATGGCTGGCCCGGGTTTCGTAGTGAAGGTGGTCACCGACGCCGGCCTTCCGGTGGAGCTGTCCTATCTGGTCTACGTGGGCGAGGTGCTGGCCCCCATCCTCCTGATCGTCGGCCTGTGGACCCGGGCGGCGGCGTTGATCGTCGTCATCAACATGCTCTTCGCGTTTGGGCTCGTCCACACCAAGCAGCTCATGGAGATGGCGCCAACCGGTGGCTGGGCGCTGGAATTGCAGGGGATGTATCTGGCGGGCGCGCTCGCGGTGGCCCTGCTCGGTGCCGGACGTCTGAGCTTCGGCGGTATTGATGGCAGGTGGAACTGACGGAGGCACCGCGATGCTGAGTCTTGGTCGATTTCGTCGTGCCGCGCCCTGGATGGTGGTGCTGGTGTCGCTGGCAGGCTGCGCGACTGGCCCTGATATTCGTGCCGACTACAACCATGCGAACGACTTCTCGAAGTACCGGACGTTTGGATTCGTGGCGCATCCCGGCACGGACCACAGCGGGTATGAGAGCCTGACTACGCAATACCTGAAGACGGCGGTCGACCGGGAGATGTCCGCGCGCGGCTATCGATATGCGGCTCATCTGCCCGACTTGCTGGTCAACTTTAACGCGCAGTTGCGCGAGAAAGTCGTCAGCAACCCGGCCCCGATGCCGCCGCCCGGATACGCCGGCTACTACGCGTATCGCGGCGGTCTCTATGCGCCATGGCCCGGTTACGGGTTCTACAGCGATACCTACACCTACACCGAAGGCACGCTGAATATCGATATCGTCGATGCGCAGAGGAACCAGCTCGTCTGGGAGGGCGTGGCGCAGGGCGACGCGAGCGACGTGGACCCGCAGACCCGCCAGCAGGCTATCGACAAGGTCGTGACGCAGATTTTCCTCAAGTACCCGTTCCGCGCGGCGCAGTAACGCGTCGCTACCCGTCGCCGCGCACCTTCATCCCTGCGTCACCATCTTTTTTCACCAAAATCGGCGCTTTCCGCGACATCGCGTCACAAATTCGCGCATGGCACCAGAGCCAGACCCGCTACAATCGCTGCCCGTAGTTTTGAACGTGTCAAATTGATCATGGGTCTGGGCTGGTTCGGATTGTCGACCTTGTGGCTGTTGCCGCTCGTATGGCAAACAGTGGGGCGTGTGCTGGCCGGCGAGCGGCGGCTGCTTGGTCGTGGCTCGCTGCGCGTGCTGCTTGGCACGGTACTCGTGCTGGGTGCCAGCGCCACGCTTGAATCGCTGACTGGCGGCGAAGGCGAGACCGCGGGCGGTGCCGTCGGGCACGCGCTGGCCGGCGTGGCATCCGGAGTGCTCGGCTGGACTGGCGCGCTGTTGATGATGCTGGCGGTGCTGGGCCTGACCGCGCCCATGGTATTCGGCGAGACATGGCGCAGCCTGTTCCTGCTGCGCAAGCCGCGCGTGGAAAGTGACGAGGACCGTGGCGACACCCGGACGAAGTCGCGCGCCGATTCCCGATTCGAATCGCGAGCCAGCACCCGTACAACAGATTTCCGTCACGACACGCGCAGCGAACTCCGTAGCGATAGCACCGCGCCGCAGGCTTCGCCGCGTGATTCGGTCGAACGCTGGGAGACCACGTCGCTGCCGGCGCAGTCGGCCGGCGGCTGGCAGCCCACGCAGCCGCGCCAGAAAGGTATCGAGGCGGTTTCCGCCCGCCGTCAGCCCGCGTGGCAACCGCCGCCCCGCACGCGTGAGTCGCCGCCACAACCGGGCGAGATCTGGCTGCATCATGCTGAGGCGCCAGGGGCGGTGAAGCCGGTGGCGCCGGTGGTGCCCAAGCCTGCTCCGTCTACCGCGCAGAAGTCTTCCACGACGCCACCCACGCCTCGCGCGGCCAACCCTGTGCCGACGGCCGTCCGTCCCGCCGCAGCCGCACCGGTCCAGGCGAAGGCGGAAGCCACGGTTGCGCCGAAGCCGGCAGCACCGCGCGCGACGGTTGTCAGCAGCCCGTTCCGTAATCCGCAGCTCGGCCTGCGCTCGGCAGTTACCACGCTGCCCGAGCCGGTAGTTGCGGCCACGGTGGCCGCGTCGGCGGCTACCGGGGCCCCGGCAGCCACGGCGGAGGTTGTAGAACAGGCGGTAGCCGTTGCGGCTGTCGCTGACGACCTTGCCGTCGAACGTCAGGGCGCGTCCGCCGCTTTGGAAACGTCCGCAGTCAACGACGGATCCGACGCGCCCGGCGAAACGCCGGAGTCGTCAGTGACGATGGACGCGATTCGCGACGAGGCGCTGGCCTTGTTGGCCGAGTTGCAGGCGCTGGCCGGCCGGCACGTGCAGTCATCGGTGGCAGCGGAGCCTTCGCCAGTGGTAGAGGCTGTGCCCGAAGCCGCGCCGATGGTAGCCGAGGCGCTGCCGGCACGCTTCGCGGAGCCGGTATTGGCTGACATCCCGGACGTGCCAGCAGAGCAGGGCGATGCCGACGATATGGCGATCCAGTTGGCCGTGGCAGCTTCAATGGCCGAGGCGGAGGTCGTCCAAGCGGACGCCATCGACGAGGAGCCAGCCGCAACCGAAGCCGCAACCGAAACCGCAGAACAAGAGTCCACCGAAGCGATCCTCGCCGAGGCCGTCCCGGCCAGCGACGAAGCAAGCACCCCGGTGGCCGATGCCGGCGATCCCGAGTCTGACGAATCCCGAATCGAATTGCAGGCGGCAGCGGAGGAAGCAGGGGAGGGCGAAAATCAGGCCGACGATAGCCAGGCCGACGATAGCCAGGCCGACGACCCGTCCGCCGTGGTGGATGCCAACACCTTCGTCCAGCCAACGCCCAAGCCACGCATCGTCCTGCCGGCCGTAGTCGGGCGGACGGTGGCACTTGGCGCCCAGGCGCCGGCGACGGTTGCCCCGGTGATGGCCGCGCCTGTGCCGCCGTCACCCCTGGCAGCGCCCCCTGCGCCGCCAGCGCCGCGAATCGTCGATTACCGTCTGCCGGGCGCCAGCCTGCTGGAAGCGGCCGACGAGAACGCCGAGCAGGTGTCCGAGGAGCGGCTGGAGCAGACCGGCGAACTGATCGCCCAGCGCCTGGCCGAGTTCAAGGTGCCGGTGTCAGTGGTCGGGGCCAGCGCGGGTCCGGTCATCACACGATTCGAAGTCGACCCGGCAATGGGCGTGCGCGGCGCGCAGGTGGTGGGCCTGATGAAGGATCTGGCCCGCGCGCTGGGCGTGACATCGATCCGCGTGGTCGAGACGATTCCAGGCAAGACCTGCATGGGTCTGGAACTGCCGAACGCGAAGCGGCAGATGATCCGCCTGTCCGAAATCGTCAATGGCGGAGCGTTCCAGGCGCACGCGTCGAAGCTCGTGCTGGCCATGGGCAAGGACATCACCGGCAACCCGGTGGTGACCGATCTGGCGCGCGCGCCGCACCTGCTGGTGGCCGGCACGACCGGCTCGGGCAAGTCGGTGGCCGTCAACGCCATGATCCTGTCGATGCTGTACAAGGCCACGCCGGAAGACGTGCGTCTGATCATGATCGACCCGAAGATGCTCGAGTTGTCGGTCTACGAGGGCATTCCGCACCTGCTGGCACCCGTGGTCACGGACATGAAGCAGGCCGCGCACGCGCTCAACTGGTGCGTCGGTGAAATGGAAAAGCGCTACCGGCTGATGTCGGCGCTCGGTGTGCGCAATCTGGCGGGCTACAACCAGAAGATTCGCGTGGCGGAAGCCGCCGGGGAGAAGGTGCCGAACCCGTTCTCGCTGACGCCGGATGCGCCCGAGCCGCTGTCCACGCTGCCGCTGATCGTGGTGGTGATCGACGAGCTGGCCGATCTGATGATGGTGGCCGGCAAGAAGATTGAGGAACTGATCGCCCGGCTGGCGCAGAAGGCGCGCGCGGCCGGCATCCACCTGATCCTGGCCACGCAGCGGCCGTCGGTGGACGTGATCACGGGCCTGATCAAGGCCAATATCCCGACCCGCGTGGCGTTCCAGGTGTCTTCGAAGATCGACTCGCGCACGATCCTGGACCAGATGGGCGCCGAGAGTCTGCTGGGGCAAGGCGACATGCTGTTCCTGCCGCCGGGCACAGGCTATCCTCAGCGTGTGCACGGCGCATTCGTGGCCGACGAGGAAGTGCATCGCGTGGTCGAACACTGGAAGCAGTTCGGCGAGCCCGACTACGACGAGGCCATCCTGGCAGGCGACGCGCCCGAAGGCGCCGCGGATCTGTTCGGCGACAACGGCAGCGACGGCGAGTCCGACCCGCTCTACGATGAGGCCGCCCAGTTCGTGCTGACATCGCGGCGCGCGTCGATTTCCGCCGTGCAGCGGCAACTGCGCATCGGCTACAACCGTGCCGCGCGCCTTATCGAGCAGATGGAAGCGGCGGGGCTGGTATCCCCGATGGGCCGCAACGGCACGCGCGAAGTGCTGGCGCCGGGGCCGTCCGACTAAGGAACTGACGATGACGGCGACCACCGGCAATCTACTGCGAGACGTACCGGTTCACGCATCGGCGGAGATCTTTGCCGATCTGATGGCATGGCAGGCGGCGGGACGGGTGCGTATCGAGCGCATCGTCTCGAACGGCCAGGCCAGCGCGCCCGACTTCTGGTACGACAGCACCGACGACGAGTGGGTGCTCGTAATCAGCGGCAGCGCCGCCGTGGAAGTCGACGACGGCACGACGCACACGTTGGGCGCCGGCGACTGGCTTCATTTGCCGGCCCACTGCCGCCACCGCGTGGCGAGGACCGACGTGGCACAGCCGACCATCTGGCTGGCGATCCACGTCTCCCCGGCGGCCACCTGATCCGCCTGACACACCTGATCTGCCGCGGCGCTTGCCGGATGCCCTTATGATGGGGGGACATCACCGAGCGGAGGCTTCGGCTTGTTTCATTCATTTACGCGGTTCGCCCTCCGGCAATGCCGCTTCCTTGGCGCGCTGTTAGTGCTGCTGGTCATGGCCTGTGGTCCGGCTGCCGGCGCCGACACGCTGCGCATCGGTTCCAAACGCTTTACCGAGTCCTACATCCTGGGTGAGATCCTGAGGCAGGTTGCCGAGCCGCACGGCGCGGTACGCTATCTGCCGGGGCTGGGCAACACCGCCATCGTGTTCCAGGCGCTCCAGGCCGGCAGCATCGACCTATACCCGGACTACACCGGCACGCTTGCCAGCGAGATTCTGAGACTGCCGGGTACCGCCACGCTGGAGCAGATCAACGCCGCGCTGGCGCCGATGGGATTGGGCGCGGCCATCGCGCTCGGCTTCGACAATACCTATGCGATCGCGGTCTCCGATGCCCAGCCAGTCAGCCTGCGCGCGCTTGGCGACCTTGCGGGGCAACCGGACCTGCGGATCGCCCTGTCGCACGAGTTTCTTGGCCGTGCCGATGGCTGGCCCGCGCTCAAGCGCGCGTATGGATTGCCTCAGCGACCAGCGGGGATCGATCATGGCCTCGCCTACGAGGCATTGGCGCACGGACAGATCGACGCGACCGATATCTATTCGACTGATGCCAAGATCAGCAAGTACCACCTGCGCGTGCTTGAGGACAACCAGCGCGTGTTCCCGCGCTACGAGGCAGTGATCGTCTACCGGCTCGACGTGCCGATGCGTCATGCGGCGGCGTGGCAGGCACTGCGGCGTCTGGCTGGCACCATCGGAACGCAGGACATGATCGCCATGAATGCGGCAGCGGAAGTCGATGGGAAGACGTTCTCTGCTGTGGCCCGGAATTTCCTGTCCGGGCACCCGGGGGTATCGGCGAACGGTGTGGCGAGATCGGATCAGCGCGACAACCTGGCGGCGATGCTGACGAACGCGGAGACCGGGCGCCTGACTGCCCGACATCTGGCGCTGGTCGGCGGCTCGGTGGGGGCCGCCACGCTGGTCGGCGTGCCGCTGGGTGTGGTGGCCGCGCGCCGGCGCCGGTTCGGTCAGGTGTTGCTGGCCTTGGTCGGCATGTTGCAGACCATCCCGTCATTGGCGCTGCTGGCGATGCTGATACCGGCGCTGGGCCGTATCGGCATCTGGCCGGCACTGGTCGCGCTGTTCCTCTATGCCTTGCTGCCGATCGTGCGCAACGCGTGCACCGGGCTGCAGGAAGTGCCGGCGGGGATGCGCGATGCTGCCCTGGCACTGGGGATGCGGCCGTTGCAAGTGCTCTGGTACGTGGAGTTGCCGCTGTCCCTGCCGGTGCTGCTGGCCGGTATCAAGACCGCAGCCATCATCAGCGTAGGCACGGCGACCATCGCTGCGTTTGTCGGCGCGGGCGGGTACGGCGAGCGGATCGTGACCGGACTGGCGCTGAACGACGCCACCCAGCTTCTCGGCGGCGCGATCCCGGCCGCGGTGCTGGCATTGGTGGTGCAGGGTGGCTTTGGTCTGGCCGAATACTTGCGGGATCGAAAGCGCGCACGCATGGCGAAATTTGGGTAACAATGCGGTGTCCCCGAGGTGCATCACAACAAGAACGGTACCGCGATGCGTGGATTCGCAATCGGATGGCTGGCATGGATGACGTGGCTGTCGGTGAGCACCGCATGGGCGGCGCCGCCCGCTGCTTCCCAGGCGCAGGTAGAGCGCGGCCGCTACCTGGCGCGTGTCGCCAATTGCGTCGCCTGTCACACCGCCGAGGGCGGGGCGCCGATGGCCGGCGGATTGCCACTGCAGACGGGCGCCGGCACCGTCTACTCCACCAATATCACGCCTGAGGCCAGTACCGGCCTGGGCCGCTATTCGCTCGACGACTTTGACCGTGCCGTGCGGCGCGGCGTGGCCCGTGACGGCCGGCGCCTGTATCCCGCCATGCCGTATCCGTCGTACGCGCGTATGACGCGGGACGACGTGGCCGCCGTGTATGCTTGGCTGCGCGCCGAGGTCAAGCCGGTAGCGCAGACCAATCGTGATGCGCAGATGCGCTGGCCATACAGCATGCGGTGGCTCATGGTGCCGTGGAACTTGCTCCATCTGGAGGAAGGGCCGATACCGGCGAGCGCCGATCGGGGCGCGGCGTGGAATCGCGGCGCTTATCTCGTCCAGGCCGTGGCGCACTGCGGCGCCTGTCATACCCCTCGTGGCACGCTGTTCGGCGAGAAAGGAACCGATACACGCAGCCGCGACTTTCTGTCCGGCGCAACGGTCGAGGGGTGGTCGGCCACGAACCTGACCGGCGACATGCTGACCGGGCTTGGCGCCTGGTCGCTGGCGGAGATCGTCGAATACCTGCACACGGGGCGCAACGCCCATGCCACGTCGTTCGGGCCGATGTCGACGGTCATCGCCTCGTCAACCCAGTACATGACCCCCGGCGATCTCGACGCCGTGGCGACCTATCTCAAGTCGATCCCGGGCGCGCGCCGGGAGGTAGAGCCGTTCCGTTATGACGCGACCGTTGCCACGCAACTCGAGCAGGGGCGGTTCGATACCGCTGGGGCGCGCCAGTACGCGACCTACTGCATGCCGTGCCACAACGCCAGCGGCAAGGGCTACGCGCGGGTATTTCCGCCACTGGCCGGCAACCCGACGGTGGTGGACCCGAATCCCGCATCGCTGGTGAACCTGCTGCTCAATGGCGCCGTCACGGCGCGGGTCAACACCGCTCCCACGGACTACCACATGCCCGGCTATGGCTGGACCATGGAAGACCAGGAACTGGCACATTTGCTGACCTTCATCCGCAGCAGCTGGGGGAATCGCGCCGCGCCCGTGACGGCGCAAACCGTGGCGGAACGCCGCAAGGCAACAGGAAAGCAGGCGACGAACGCACGATGACCATTACTCGCAGAGACTTCCTGAATGGTACGGCGCTGACGATTGCCGCCGGGCTCGCACCGGCCAGCCTGCTGCGTGCTGCGGAGGCGCAGGGCCCTGCCTATCCTCCCGCGCTGACCGGCCTGCGTGGCAACCACCCCGGTACGTTTACGCTCGCGCATAGCCTGGCGCGGGAGGGTGCGAAGTATCCGGGCGTGCTGGCGCGCGAATCTTATGACCTGGTGGTGGTAGGTGGCGGCATCGGTGGGCTGGCTGCGGCGTGGTTCTACCAGCAGCGCTTCGGTAGCAACGCGCGCATCCTGATCCTCGACAACCACGATGACTTCGGCGGCCACGCCAAGCGGAACGAGTTCACGGTGCGTGGCCGCACGCTGGTTACCTACGGCGGCAGTGCCGAGATGCCGCCGTCGGCCAGCGACAACGCGGCCGTGCGGGCGTTGCTGGCGGGGCTCGACCTGGCGCCGACGATCCAGGCGCGCCCCGGGGACGACTATGCGCGGCGAGGCCTCGGGCGTGCCGTGTTCTTCGATGCCGAACATTTTGGGCGCGATCAATGGCTGGCTGGCGATCCGTTCGCGGCGCTGGTCGACGCGCGCAACGCCGGGACGCGTCCAGCACTGGACGATTTGGGCGCCTTCCTGAACGCCGCGCCATTGCCGCCAGCCGACCGGCAGGCGCTTCAGCGTCTGGCGCAAGGTGAGACTGACTATCTGTCAGGCATGGCTGGCGAGGCGCGAGCCCGTTACGCGCAATCCACGCGCTATGCGGTGTTTCTGCGCGAGAAGGCCGGGCTAGGGCTACCGGGGCTGCGGTTCCTGCGCAGCCGCAGCCAGGACGCCTACGCGCTCGATGCCGACGGCATCACGGTGGCGCAGGCCATCGCGATCGGTTTGCCGGCCGGCGCCGGCATGGCCGCCCCGGCGATCGACCCGAGGCTGGGCAAGTCACCGGCCTCGCGGCTCTGGTTTCCGGACGGCAACGCCACGCTGGCGCGAGCGTTGGCGAGCAAGCTGGTGCCAGGCGTGGCGGCGGCGCAGGGGCAGGAAATCGTCGGCGCGCGTTTCGACTACGGCAAGCTCGACCGGGAAGGGAATCCGGTGCGTATCCGTTTGAACAGCACCGCCATCGCGATCGAACCCGACGTGCGGATCACGCGCGTGACCTACGGGTGGCAGGGCAACCTGCAACGCGTGGAAGCCGCGCACGTCGTCGTGGCCGGCTACGACATGATGGTGCCGTTCATCCTGCCTTCCTTGCCGGCGCCAGCCAAGGCCGCGCTGCGCTCGTGCGTGAAGGCGCCGCTTGTCTACACCAAGGTGGCGCTCGACAACTGGCGCGCGTTCGATGCGCTGAAGACGTGGCGGATCCATGCGCCGACCATGGCCTACTCGGACCTCTGGCTCGAATCCGCGCCGGGCGGCAAGGATGACCCGGTCGTGCTCCACATGCTCTATGTGCCGACCGTGCCCGATAGCGGCATGTCGGCCCGCGAGCGGTTCCGCGCCGGTCGTGCCTTTCTGCTTGGTACGCCGTTCGAGGCGCTCGAGCGCGATATCCGCACCCAGCTCGACCGTATGCTGGCGGCGGGCGGATTCAAGTCCGTCCGGGACATCCAGGGCATTACCGTCAATCGCTGGGCGCACGGATACAGCTACATGCCATCCGGCTTCGCGCCCGACGACGCAAACCTGCAAGTTGCGCTGGAGCAGGCAGGGCGGGGCGTGGGGAACATCCGCATTGCGGGGGCCGATACGGCCGGGAGCCCGTCGGTGACAGCAGCGATCGAGCAATCGATGCGGGCGGTGGGGTCTCTCAATCCCAAGGCCTGAGTGAGTGAGGGGGGCGGGCCAGCGCGACGGCCTGCGTCCGTCATGCGCTGACGCGAGGCGCAGCCGGCGCACGACCTGGCCGGTCGCGCGCTCAACTCGCCAGATGTGGTCAACCCATAACAAACTTTTGCAGCAGGCGCCGGAATTCGTCGAACTCTTCGGGCGTGAATGCCTTCAGTCGCTCATTCAGCACTTCCGGTGCGATCGACGGGATCTCTGCCGAAACAAGTCTGCCCTTGGAGGTCAGGGTCAGATTCACCACGCGACGGTCGTCGATGCTGCGACTGCGCTCCAGCAGGCCTTTTTCCTCGAGCCGGTCGAGCATGCGCGTCATCAGGCCGCTGTCGATGCCGAGCAGCTTGCTGATCTCAAACGGCGTACCCGCCATGCCGCGGGTCAGCGCCAGCAGGATGCCCATCTGTTGCCCATTGATGTCCAGGGGACGTAATGCGGAATCCATTTCCAGAAGCAGGCTGTTGCGCGCCTTGTTCAGGTGGAAACCAATGCTCTGGGTGAGATGGAAGTTCTCGGGTGTGTAGTGTTTCACTATCGTGTCCTTTTTCGATGATCGAGAGACTTGTGATGCAGACACTTGCCGAAAAGAAGTCTGGCGAATTCGCGACAGAATGGGAATTTAGTTTTGTTGTGAGTCGATGTAGAAGAAATGAAATTGAGTGCGATTTCCCAAAACCGCCGTCTGGCGCGGATGTCCGGTCATTGGAAATGCCCCAATTGGGGTATTCGAAAAGGTGCGCGGGGAAAAAAATCTAAATTCTGCGGACGAGAAAGTTCATCACGCATAGCGCCGCGTCGCGGGTGTTGCTCCGGTACAGTCGCGGATAAATCAGAAAAAGGGATCGAAGTGTCACTCTATTCGACCCCGGCAAACTGAGTAAGGGGGCGGTGTCCCGCAGAGGACCGTCGTTGCCGGTTTCAATATGACATCTGGAAAATGACGCGCGCGATTCTGATATCTGCATTGGCGCTGCTGGCTGCTGCCGCCGGATCGCCGGTTTATGGACAGGCTCAGCCCGAAGATCAGGGCCAATCTCAGTCTCAGACGCAAACGCAATCACAACCGCAGGCGGAATCCACAAAACCGTCCGAATCCGCCAAGCCGGCGGACCAGATGCAGCCTCCGGCAAAGAAGAAACTGACGTTCTTCGATCCGGAGGATGGCAAGCTCGATATGAGCGACTTCCTGCTCAATCACAAGGGCGCGCTGCCGGTGCCGACGATCATCACCGAACCGGCGGTGGGTTACGGCTTCGGGCTCGGACTGCTGTTCTTCTCCGAATCCATGGCGGATGCGGCCGCCGAGGCCCGGGCCAGTGGCAAGGGGCCGGCGCCGCCGAATATCACGGTGCTGGGCGGTGCCTATACCGATAACGGCACGTGGGCGGCCGGCTTCGGGCATTTCCACACCTGGGATGGTGATCGCATCCGTTATCTGGGCGGTATCGGCAAGGTGGACGCCAATCTCGAGTACTTCGGTGTCTCGAACCAGCCGCGATCCTATGAGCTGAGCGGCTTCGCGCTGGTGCAGCAGGTGCTGATCCGGGTGGGCGACACGCACTGGTTTATCGGTCCGCGCTACGTATTTGCCGATACGTCCGCGACCTTCAAGTTCGGCAACTCTGCGCAGGAACTGGGCAGCTTCGAGCGCGACCAGCGTATCGGCAAGGGCGGTATCGTCATCGACTACGACTCGCGCGACAACATTTTCTATCCGAACAAGGGCACCTACGCCGAGCTGGAAGCGCAGTTCGCGCGAGCCGGCTTCGGCAGCACACAGACGTTCGACATGTACAACGCGCGTGGCTTCACGTGGATTCCGGTGGCTCGCACGCTGATCCTCGGCCTGCGCGGCGATACGCGTTTCTCCACAGGTGATGTGCCGTTCTACGCGCAGCCCTATGTGGACCTGCGCGGTGTGCAGAAGGGGCGCTATCAGGACCGCAACGCCGTAATGACCGAAGTCGAACTGCGCTGGGACGTCACGCCGCGCTGGTCGCTGCTGGCGTTCTCGGGCGCGGGCAAGGCGTACGGGCGGTGGAACGATTTCTCCGATGCGTCTACCGTGGTCAGCGTCGGTGGCGGTTTCCGCTACATGATCGCCCGCAAGCTGGGCCTGTCGATGGGTATCGACGTGGCGCACAGCCGCGACCAGAATGCGTTCTATATCCAGGTGGGCAGCGCGTGGCACTAGCCGGGCAAGCGTGACGCCACCGATGCTGAAACGGGCCCATACGGGCCCGTTTCCTTATGCTACGGCCGGGAAGTCCAGGGTCGTGTCGTTGACGCGATTGATCATATTGGTGAACAGGATCGCGCTGATGGCCTGAATGGCCTCGACGATCTGCCCATCGCTGTAGCCGGCGGCGCGTATCGCGTCCAGGCTTGCAGCCGGTACCGTGCCGCGCGTGCTCACCAGTTCCACCGCGAAGCGGGTTAGCGCGTCAATTTTTGCGTCCTCTGGGTAGCTGCCCCGACGAAGCTGGCGCATTTGATCGCCGGTATAACCGGCCATCTTGCCCGTCAGCGTATGTGCGGCCAGGCAGTAGTCACAACCGCTGTGCTCGCTCACGGAGAGGTTGATGGCTTCCAGTTCACGCGCCGACAGGTTGCCCTTCTTGAGCGCCGCATTCGTCTGCAGCGCCTGCGCGAGCACAGCCGGCGCGTTGCTGCCGATCGTTGCGTAGGCGTTCGGCACCTTGCCGATCCCCCCGCGGAGCGCGCCAAAAAGTTCGGCGGTCTGGCCGGTGGCGTCCTGGACGGCGATGGTATGCAGGCGGGTGGTCATGATCTTTCTCCTTCGTGTCACGGGTATCGGGGTTCGGAGGCGCCGGTATGTGGCAACGCTTCCATGGACTCCATGGTAGGTGCGAGTGCGATTCGCATGGATTAGAATCGGCTCATCTTTTTGCTCGATCGTCTCACATCGGGGCGTGCTCCATGGACAGCCTTAGCGAACTCGTGCGCCTGCTGGCACCAGCCGGCACGGTGGACCTTCATTGCCGCGTGGCGGGTGCGTGGTCGGCCCACAATGAACAGGCGCCACCCGGTCACGTGCCATACCACGTGATCCTGGATGGACAGGCCAGCGTGCAGGTGGGCAAGGAGACGCTGCAGGTTGGCATGGGCGATGTGCTGCTGTTTCCGCATGGCGCCGCCCATACGTTGCATGGCATGCAGGGCGGCCGGCGCAGGGCGGCGGAGTCGCGGCAGTTCAACGGGGTGGTGACGGAAGTGTCGGTACCGGGCGCGGCGGCGCCGCTCGACATCCTGTGCGGCACGTTCGTGCTTGGCAGCGCGTCCAAGGTTCTGCTGAGCGCGTTGCCGGAGATGCTGTGCGTCGGCACAAGAGGCAACGGCGATGGTGAAGGCGAGGGCGGCGCGGACGATCTGGCCTGGCTGCGCGGCCTGATCGGCATGATGCATGTGGAAGCGGAGCGCCCCGGCCCGGGTAGCGCTGCGATCATCGCCGACCTCTCGACCGCGCTGTTTACCGTGCTGCTGCGCACGCTGATCGCCCAAGGGGGTGTTTCGCAGGGCGTCATTGCCTTGATGGCTGACCCTCGGATGGCACGCGCCGTCGACGCCGTGGTCCGGGCGCCCGAGCAGCCGTGGACTCTCGATAGTCTCGCTCAGGTTTGCAACGTGTCGCGCGCCACGCTGGCCCGTCGCTTCTCGCAACTGGGCATGACGCCGCTGGAATTGGTGACGACGCTGCGCATGGAACGCGCCGCGCGGCTGCTGCGCCAGGATGATCTGTCGGCGGCGGCCGTGGCCGAGCAGTGCGGATATGCGTCGCAGGCGGCGTTCGGCCGCGTTTTCACGCAGCAGTTTGGCATCGGGCCGGGCGCATACCGGCGGCAGCATCGCGCGCTGCGCCATGGCGCCCGAGACCCCATTACTGATTTGACTCCAACTGGATTGACGAATGCCATCCGCGACCAGACCCAATGACAACTGGGATGACTACCGGTACTTCCTGGCCGTTGCCCGGTCGGGCACGCTCTCCGCGGCTGCCGAGCAACTCGGAACAGAGCACACGACGGTGGCACGCCATATCCACGCACTTGAGCGGACGCTCAATACGCGCCTGTTTCACAAGAGCCATACGGGCTATGCGCTGACCGATGCGGGCGAGCGGCTACTGGCCACCGCCGAGACGATCGAAGGCGCGCTACTTGCCTCGAAGGCCGCGGCGGCTGGCGAGCAGGAGATCGCCGGCATCGTGCGGATCGGCGCGCCCGACGGCTTCGGCAGCATGTTCCTGGCGCCGCGTATCCATGCGCTGACCGAACGGCACCCCAGGCTCGAGGTGGAAATTTTCGCCGCGGCCCGGATTTTCAGCCTGACCCGCCGCGAAGCCGATATCGCCATTGGCCTGTCGGGTGCGGAGCATCTGCGTGTGGCGTCGCGACGACTGACCGACTACCGCATGTTCGTCTACGGGACGAAGTCGTACCTGAAGCGCGCTGCGCAGATTCGTACCAAGGCAGACCTCGCGCAGCATCCCTTCGTCGGCTACGTGGAGGAATTGCTGTTCTCGCCCGAACTGAGCTTTTCCGGCGCGGTCGGCGTCGAGCTTCCGGCGCGTGTGCGCTGCACGAACCTGCTGACCCAGGTTCACGCCACGCTCTCCGGACATTGCCTCTGCATCATCCCGGCTTACGTGGCGGCGGATTTCCCCGCGCTGGTGCCGGTGCTGCCCGATGCCGTGGCCGTGACGCGCACCTTCCACATGCACGTTCACGAAGACCACTGGAAATCGGCGCATGTGCGTGCCGTGGCCAACTTTATCGCCGAGGAAGTCGAGGCGAATACCGGGCTGTTCCTCGACGGTACGGGCTGATCGGTCACTGTAGTGAAAGGGCGAGGGCGAGGGTGAGGTTGTGCATCTTTGCACAACCGATGCGGATTTGCGGCCTGTCGTTGTGCACGATCTCGACGAATAATTGGCGCATGTCAGGTTTGCTGCCCACCGCCATGTCCGCCCCCGCCTCCACGTCCGCGTCTTCTGCCAGTTCCGCCAGTACCGCCATGTCCGCCATACCTGCCGGCTCGCGCCACCTGCGCACGCTCACGCAGGTTGGCGGGCTCCTCGCCGTCTGGTTTGCCGCCGATTCGCTCACCCGGGCGTTCGGGTGGTCGATGTCGCCAGGTGTGCTGGGGCTGCTGGCCGTGCTGGTCCTGTTGCTGTCCGGCCGCCTTCAGGTCGGCTGGGTCAAGGATGGGGCCAACTGGATGCTTGGCGAGCTGGTGCTGTTTTTCATCCCGTGCGTGGTGGCCGTGATCAACTATATGCCGCTGTTCCGGCGCGAGGGCGTCCAGCTGGTCATCGCCGTGACGGCAGGCACGGTGCTCGTTATGGCCGCCACGGCGCTGGCGGTCCATGCCGGCTGCCGGCTGGAGGCGCGGCTGGTGCGGGCGCGCTCGAACGGAGAACAGTGAGATGCCTGCGCTCTCCGGCTTGCATCTGGCCCCGCCCGTGGCGTCGTTTCTCTGCCTGGCATGGACCGTCGCGCTGTACTTCGCTGTCAAGCCGTTGTACCAGCGCCTGCCACGGATCTGGCTGTCGCCGGCAATCGTCGTGCCGGCGCTGACCATTGCGCTGCTGCTGATCACCGGCATTCCCTACGCCGAGTACGTTGCCGATACCCGGTGGATGGTCTGGCTGCTCGGACCGGCCACGATCGCGTTCGCCGTGCCGATCTATGAGCACCGCGAGATCGTGCGCCGTCACTGGATCGCGCTGGCGCTTGGCGTGATCGCCGGGATGCTGGTGGCGATACTCAGCGCGCGGCTGCTGGCCGATGCATTTCATTTCAGCAGCGAGGTGTCGAGCAGCCTGATGGCGCGCTCCGTATCCACGCCATTCGCTGTGGCCGTCGTCGCCCATACGGGCGGGTCCGCCGAACTGGTGTCGCTATTCACCGTAATGACCGGGCTCGCCGGCATGATCGTCGGGGACACGGTGCTTGGCCTGCTGCGCCTGCGCTCGCCCGTGGCGCAGGGTGCATCGCTTGGCACGGCCGCGCATGGTTTCGGCACCGCGCGCGCCCGGCAGCGTCACGCCGAAGAGGGTGTGGTCGCCAGCCTGACGATGGTGCTGGCCGGGGTGCTAATGGTCATCGCCGGCCCAACCTTGACGGGCTGGGTCACGGCGTTGGTGGGCTGAGGCTCCCTGGTTTCAGGTTGACGGCGACAGTCGACCCGTAGTCCATCTCAGGCCGGATCGAATACCCGCCCGGGGTTCAGGGTGCCCTTCGGGTCGAGAGCTGCCTTGATCGTGCGCATCAGCGCGAGCTCCTCAGGTGTGCGCGAGTTGCCGAGGTAGGGCTTCTTGTGGATGCCGATGCCGTGCTCCGCCGACACGCTCCCGGCGAACTCGCGAACGATGGCATAGGCTACCGCGTCGATCTCGGTTTCCGGGAACGCCGCCGCGTCGACCCCAGGCAGGTGCACGCTGAAGTGCAGATTGCTGTCGCCGACGTGTCCGAAGTTCACCAGTTCGGCGGTCGGCCATCGTTCCAGGATGGCGCTACGCAGTGCGTCGGCGAACCGCCCGATGCTGCCAATCGGCAGGCTGACGTCGAAGGCCGCGTTGGGTGCCCACATTTGTGGAAACTCGGCCACCGCATCGCGCAACTTCCAAAAACTCTCTGCTTCCTTACCACTCGCGGCCACCGCAGCATCGACAATCAGGCCGTCTTCCATCGCACCTTCCAGCATCCGTTCGAACGCGGCGGCATCGGCATCGGCGTCGCTGCCTTGCAGGTCGAGCAGCACATAGAACGGATGCCCTGCCGCAAGCGGTGCGCGTACGCCCGGAACGCGCGTGGTGACTAGCGTGTAGTAGTCGGCCCACATCGCTTCGAAGGCGGAGACACGGCCGGAAAGCGCGCGCTGCGCATGGCGCAGCAGACGCACCACATCGTCGAAACTGTTCAGCGCGCAGAGCGCCGTTTGCGTGGCTGACGGCAGCGGTGCGAGCCGCAGGACCGCGCGCGTGATCACGCCGAGCGTGCCTTCGCTGCCCACGAAAACCTGGCGCAGGTCGTAGCCAGCGTTGTTCTTGAGCATCTTGTTCAGTGATGTCAGCACGGTGCCATCGGCCAGCACGACTTCAAGCCCGAGTACCTGGTCGCGCATCATGCCGTAGCGGATCACGCGATTGCCGCCCGCATTGGTGGCGATATTGCCGCCGATCTGGCAGCTGCCGCGTGCGCCGAGATCCACCGCCAGCAACCATCCGGCCGCGCGAGCGGCTTCCTGTGCTGCCTGCAGCGTGGTGCCCGCCCAGACCGTCATCGTGCCAGCCTGCTCGTCGATCTCTTCGACGCCACGAATCCGTTCGAGGGATAGCACGATCTCGCCTTGCCCGGGCGTCGCGGCAGACGCCAGGCCAGTCAGGCCTCCCTGGGGAACGACTGGCTGGCCATGCCTGTGGCATGCGGCAAGGATGGCCGCGACGTCCGCCGTCGTACGCGGCCGCACGACGGCCAGAGGCGGGTTACCCAGCGGCGCGTACCAGTCCTTGCGGAAGCGTGTGTCGATGGCGTCGCCGGTTTGCAGGCCGGCAGGGTCGAGGATCGCGGCGAGTTCGGAGAGGAGGGCGGGTGTATTGGACATCGAGTAGCAGAATGGAAAGGGTCAGCGTATGCCGCGCGACAAAACCTGATCGTAGGAATCCATCACGTCAACGTAAAGTGCCATTCGTCGCCGTCGTGATGGCACCAGAAATCAAGCGCCGCTCCACGCCTCTGCGTTGATCCTTGCGGCAATCGGCTTTGGCGGCTCCTGGGTGCGCGCCAGATGCTCCAGGGCGGGCTCGATGACTTCGGCCAGTTTGCGAAAGGCAGGACCGATCTCGGCTTCGGGCACGCACGCGTAGCCGAGCAGCAGCCCCTGTTGCGTCGCCGCCCCCTCGCTGTAGTAGCGCGATAGCGGCCGGGCCGACAGCCCCTGCGTGCGCGCGGCCATGCTGATGCCGAGATCATCGGCGCCACGCGGCAGATGCATCACCATGTGCAGGCCGGCCTCATGCGTGGATGTGGGCCAGTCGGCGCCGAAGCGGTCGGCGATGGCTTCGCGTAACAGCGCCTGCCGCTGCGCGTACCGCTGACGCATCCGGCGGATATGCGTGGCGTAGTGGCCTTCCTCGATGAAGTCCGCCAGCACCGCCTGCTGCACGAGCTGGCCTTCGCGATAGAGCTCGGAAAGCCCAGTGGCGAAGTGGGGCGCCAGCGGCTTGGGCAACACCATGAAGCCCATGCGTATGCCCGGGAAGAGCGTCTTCGAGAACGTGCCCATGTAGATCACGCGATCGTTGTCGTCGAGCCCCTGCAACGACGCCACCGGCCTGCCTTCGAAGCGGAACTCGCTGTCGTAGTCGTCCTCGATGATCCACGCACCGCGCTGCCGCGCGTATTCGAGCAACATGCGTCGGCGCGAGAGGCTCATCATCATGCCAAGCGGATACTGGTGCGAAGGCGTGACGAAGATGAAGCGTGGCGGATTCTGTAGCGTCGCGGGGCTTGGCGCGATCCCTTCGTCGTCGACCGGTACCGGGATTGGCTCCACGCCCGCGCTTGCCAGCAGGCTGCGTGTGCCCCAGTAGCCGGGATCCTCCATCCATGCCTTGTCGCCGGGGTCGGCCAGCAGCCGGGTGGTCAGGTCCACGGCCTGGTGAATGCCGGTGGTCAGGATGATCTGGTCTGGCTCGCAGCGCACGGAACGCACTAGACGCAGGTGTTCGGCCAGCAGCTTCTTCAGCGGCAGGTAGCCGCCGTGATGCGCGTACGTCAGCAACTGCGGGCTTGGATTGCGCCAGTGCTTGTTCAGCAGGCGCGCCCAGACCGCGTGCGGAAACAGCGAGACATCAGGCACGCCCGCGACGAACGCGCCCCATTGGCGATCCGACGCGCTGGCGTGGGACACCAGATGCTGCCCCCGTCGCGACAGCGCGAATCGGTTTGGGTGTTGCTGCACTGCGGGCACAGTGATGGTGCCATTCGTCGCACTCCCGTTGTGCAATGCACGATGGTCGGGAACCGTATGCGACACGAAGGTGCCACTTCCGGTGGATGCGGTTACATAGCCTTCGGCCAATAACTGCTCGTACGCATACAGGACGGTGTTGCGCGAGACGCCGATTTCCTTGGCCAGCAGGCGCGACGCCGGCAGCTTGCTGCCCGCTGGCACAGCACCTGCAAGGATCTCCTGACGGATGATGGCGTAGAGCTGTCGGTTCATATGCTCGCCCGATTTGCCGGTGACTGCACCAGCGGGGCGCTCAAGTCGCTGAAGCAGCAGGTCGGAAAGAATGGTCTCTTTCAAAGTGGCTCCGGGCAAAAAACAGGATATGGACCTACCGATGGTACCAACCATCGGATAATTTTCCATCCGTGCTGATGCTGTTTTTTTTCGATGTCCCCATCGCGGAGCCCCCATGCCGAATGCAGCCACCGTTGCGTCTCCTGAATCGACAACGCTCACCACGCAGGCGATTGCCGATGCCGTGCGCGCACTCACGCCGTACATGGTGAAAACCCTGAGTGACTTCGTGGCGGCTGAGAGCCCGTCGGGTGCGGAGCAGCCCGCGGTGGACTTCATGGACGGTGCGCTGCGCGAGCTTGGACTGGAGTCGGAACGCATCGTCCTGAACACGGCGCAGCTGAAGGACATGCCGTTGTTCTCCACGCCGTGCTGTCCCGATGGTGGACGCTACAACCTGCTGGCCACCCATCGTCCGCGCGAACGCGGTGGCCGCTCGGTACTGTTCAATGGTCACCTCGACGTGGTGCCAACCGGCCCCGATTCGATGTGGCGCGAGTCACCGTTCAAGTCGTATGTCGAGGATGGCTGGCTCTATGGCCGCGGCGCAGGTGACATGAAGGCGGGCATCGTCTGCGCGCTGGCCGCGTTCAAGGCACTGAAGGAACTGGGTGTGCAGCCTGCCGGCAACGTCGGATTCAACGGCGTGCTGGAAGAAGAGAGCACCGGCAACGGCGCGCTGGCCACAGTGGCTTCGCTGCGTAGCGCGGTGGGCGCTGGCAAGCTCGCTTCGTTCGACACCGTGTTGATCCCCGAGCCGCTGGGCGAAGCCCTGATGAGCGCGCAGATGGGTGTGTTCTGGATGTATGTGGAATTGACGGGCCGCCCCGCCCACGCCGCGTACATGACCACCGGCATCAATCCCGTGGAGGCTGGCATCGCGGTGATGGAGGACCTGCGTTGTCTCGAAACCGAATGGAACCTGCCGGAGAACCGGCCCGCCGCCTATCGCGACCACGCGCATCCGATCAACTTCAACCTGGGCCAGATCCACGGTGGCGAATGGAACTCATCCGTGCCGTGTACCTGCACGCTTGGTATCCGCATCGGCTTCTATCCGCAGATGGATGTCAACGATGCCAAGGCCATCGTTGCCCAGCGCGTTCGTGATTCGCTGGCGCGTCTGGGTAGCACGCTTGACCTGAATATCCGCTACGAAGGCTTTCACGCGCCGGGCTGCGAGTTCGATCTCGATAACGCGCCGATGCTGGCGCTGGCCGAGGCGCACCGCAAGGCCCACGGCAATGTGCTGAAGCGTCAGGCCACCACGGCTACCACCGACGCCCGTCACTTCCGCATCACGCTCGATACACCCGTCACCTGCTACGGCCCCGAAGCTCGCAACATCCACGGCATCGACGAATCGGTGTCGATCGAAAGCATGGTGCGCGTGGCGACCACGTTCGCACAGTTCATGCACGACTGGTGCGGTGTAGAGCCAGCCGCCGACCAGACCTAGAAACCGGTTTTCCCTCGTTGCTGTACCGCCTGGGCAAATGCGCCACCACGTGGTGGGGCGTTGCCCGTTGCCCTCGCTTGTCCCAAGAAAAGGAAACGACCGATGAAACGCATCACTGCCAGCGTCCAGTCGCGCATCAGGGGGAGCCTGATGTCGATGGCCTTTGTTGCCGCCGCCAGCCTCATGGCTGGCACCGCGCTTGCCCAGACCACGGGCGGCACGCTGTCCGGCATCGTGCAACCCGAGCCGCCGATCCTGGTCAGCGCGCTGAACTCGCAGGCACCCACGCAGTACATCGCCGGCAAGATCTATCAAGGTCTGCTGACCTATGGTCCCGACCTGAAACCGCGCCCCGAACTGGCGAAGTCGTGGCAGATCTCGCCTGATGGCCTGACCTACACGTTTGAACTCCAGCAGGGCGTGAAGTGGCACGACGGCAAACCTTTCACCTCTGCCGACGTGGTGTTCTCGATCGACAAGATGCTGCGCGAGGTACACGTGCGCACACGCGCCGTGATCAACAAGTACATGGCGTCGATCCGCGCGGTCAACGACAGTACCGTCGAGATCAAGCTCAAGCTCAAGGAGCCGTTCCCGCCGTTTATCTCGATGTTCGAAACCGGCACCATGCCGATGATGCCGAAGCACATCTACGACGGCACCGACTACCGCAACAACCCGGCCAACCAGAAGCCGGTGGGCACCGGCCCGTTCATGCTCAAGGAGTGGAAGAAGGGCGCCTATATCAAGCTGGCCAAGAACCCGAACTACTGGAAGAAGGGCAAGCCGTACCTGGACGAGCTGGTGTTCTACGTGATCCCGGACTCGGCGTCGCGCGCGGTGGCGTTCGAGAAGGGTGACGTGCAAGTGCTGCGCGGTGGCGACGTTGACAACGTCGACGTCAAGCGCCTGCGCGCGCTGCCCAACGTCGAGTACACGACCAAGGGCTGGGAAATGTTCGCGCCGATGACGAGCCTGCTGCTCAACGAGCGCAAGCCGCCGTTCAACAATGTGAACGTGCGCCGCGCCGTGATGCACGCGCTGAACCGCAAGCTGATTGTCGACAACATTTTCTTCGGCATGGGCAAGCCGGCCGTGAGCCCGTTCTCGTCGAGCACGCTGTTCTTCGACAAGAACATGCCCACCTTCGACTTCAGCATCAAGAAGGCGCGCGAGGAACTCAAGGCATCTGGCGTGGACGTCAGCAAGTATCCGGTGAAGATCCTCTCCACGTCCTACGGCGCCAACTGGGACCGTCTGGACGAGTACATCAAGCAGATGCTGGAGCAGATCGGCTTCAAGGTCAGCATCGAGTCTGCCGACGCCGGTACGTGGTCGTCGCGGGTCAGCAACTGGGACTACGACATGACGGTGACCTACACGTACCAGTACGGGGATCCGGCACTGGGCGTGGAACGTCTGTACGTGACGCGCAACATGGTCAAGGGCACGCCGTTCGCGAACGTTCAGGGCTACAGCAACCCGAAGGCGGACGATCTGTGGGCCAAGGGCGGCAACACCATGGACCCGGTGGAACGCCAGAAGCTCTACAGCGAGCTGCAGCAGATCCTTGTGAGCGAGGTGGCCAATGCCAACCTGTTCGAGATCGAGTTCCCGACGTTGTATCGCAAGAACATCAAGAACCTCGTGACCACGGCCATTGGCCTGAACGAGTCGTTCGACAACGTCTCGATCGAGAAGAACTGATCGCGCCGCCAGGCTCCCCGGTGACAAGTCGCCGGGGAGCGGCGGGGATGTGCACGCGGAGGTTATCGTGAATTTTCTGTCTTTCTTTCTATCCCGGCTGATCAAGGCACTGGTGGTGGTGATCGGCGTGGTCGTCATCAACTTCTTCCTGATCCGCATGGCGCCCGGCGATCCGGCCACGGTGATGGCTGGCGAAGCTGGCGCTGGCGATGCCACCTATGTGACGCAGTTGCGCGAGCAGTTCGGGCTGGACCAGCCTGTGCTGACGCAACTGGGCATTTATCTCAAGGGGGTGGCGAAGCTCGACCTTGGCTACTCGTATCGCAACCACCTGCCGGTGCTGGACCTGATCCTCGATCGTCTGCCAGCCACCTTCTTGCTGATGAGCGGGGCATTCCTGTTCTCGATTGTGGTGGGGGTGCTGCTGGGCGTGATTGCGGCGCGGACGCGCTACGAAAACCGCCGGCGCTGGATCGACAGCGCAGTGATGTCCGGCGCGTTGCTGCTGTACGCCACGCCGCTGTTCTGGCTCTCGCTGATGGCCATCATCCTGTTCTCCGTAGTGCTCGGCTGGTTGCCTGCTTTCGGCATGGAGAGCGTCGGGGCCGGATACACGGGACTGGCCCGCGTGCAGGATATCGCGCTCCATCTGGTGCTGCCGACGATTTCGCTGGGCTGCTTCTTCATGGCTGTCTATGTGCGACTGACGCGGGCTTCGATGCTCGAGGTCATGGGCATGGACTTCGTCAAGACGGCGCGCGCCAAGGGTGTGCCGGCCCGCCGTGTGATCCGCGTGCATGTGCTGCGTAACGCGCTGCTGCCCGTGATCACGTTCGCTGGCATCCAACTCGGTCAGATGGCCGGTGGCGCGGTGCTGACCGAAACCGTGTTCTCGTGGCCTGGTATTGGCCGGCTGATGTTCGATGCGCTGCTGCAACGCGACTACCAGTTGCTGCTCGGCATCTTCTTCGTGACCTCGGCGCTGGTGGTGTTCTTCAACCTGGTGACCGATGTGATCTACCGCTTCATCGACCCCCGCATCGCCATCGGCGGCAAGGAGGCCACGGCATGAAATCGTTCTTCAAGCGCTATTGCCGCAACTACGGCGCCATGATCGGCCTGATCGTGCTGCTGGCGGTGGTTGTGGTGTCCTTCGTCGCGCCGATGCTTTACGAAGAGTCGCCCTGGATGATGGTGGCGGAACCGCTGATGAAGCCGTTCGCGGACATGGCCTATCCATTCGGCACGGATATGCTGGGCCGGGACATCACCGCTGGGCTGCTGTACGGCGCGCGCGTATCGCTGCTGGTCGGCGTGATCTCCACGGCGGTGGCGCTGGTCGTCGGCGTGCTCGTGGGGTCCGTCGCGGGGTACTGCGGCGGCCGGATCGACGACGCGTTGATGCGGGTGACCGAGTTCTTCCAGACCATTCCTCAGTTGGCCATGGCAGTGGTGATCGTGGCCATCTTCAATCCGTCGATCTATTCGATCGTCGGCGCGATCTCGGTCGTATCGTGGCCGCCAGTGGCACGCCTGGTGCGCGGCGAATTCCTGTCGCTGAAGCAGCGCGAGTTCGTGCAGGCCGCAATCGTGATCGGCCAGCGTCCACTGCGCATCATCCTGACGCAGATCCTGCCCAATGCGATGTCGCCGATCATCGTTTCGGCGTCGTTCATGGTGGCCACCGCCATCCTGACCGAGTCGGCGCTGTCGTTCCTGGGGCTTGGTGACCGCAACATGATGAGCTGGGGCTTCATGATCGGCGCCGCGCGCACCATGATCCGCGAAGCCTGGTGGATGAGCGTCTGGCCCGGCGTGGCAATCCTGCTGACGGTGCTGGCGATCAACCTGATCGGGGAGGGGCTCAACGATGCCCTGAACCCGCAACTGCGCCGCCGCGGCGAGTAAGGAGCGCTACGATGACGCAGACCAATTCCTCCCGACAACCGTTGTTGTCGATCCGCGATCTTTCCATCGCGCTACCGGCGGGTGGCGACCGGGCGCACGCGGTCAAGGACATCTCGTATGACCTGCACGCGGGCGAAATCCTCTGCATCGTAGGGGAGTCCGGCTCGGGAAAATCGATGAGCGCCAACGCGATCATGGGCCTGCTGCCGAGCTACCTGAAGCCTGAACGTGGCGAGATCCTGTTCCAGGGGCGCGATCTGCTGAAGCTGGACGAAACCACGCTGCTCGGCATGCGTGGCAAGGACATGGCAATGGTGTTCCAGGAGCCGTTGTCCGCGCTGAATCCCGTGATGACCGTTGGTGACCAGATCGCCGAAGTCATGCGCGTGCACCGCGCTTATCCGGGCGAAGCCTGCCAGCGGCGCGTGATGGAACTGCTCGAGTTCGTCGGGTTGCCCGATCCGGCCACGCTGGTGCATAGCTATCCGTTCCGGCTGTCCGGCGGGCAGCGTCAGCGGGTGGTGATCGCGATGGCGCTGGCACTGGAGCCGACGTTGCTGATCGCGGACGAGCCCACCACGGCGCTGGACGTGACCACGCAGGCGCAGATTCTGGCCCTGATCCGGCGCATCCAGGCAGAGAAAGGCATGGGCGTGATGTTCGTTACCCACGACTTCGGGGTCGTGGCCGAGATCGCCGACCGCGTGGCTGTGATGGAGAAGGGCGTGCTGGTCGAGATCGGCACGGCGCAGCAGGTGCTCAATCACCCGCAGCATCCCTATACCCGGCGGCTGATCAGCGCCGTGCCACATGGCCGCGCGCGCGATGGCGGCCATGCGGACGACCGCACCGTGCTCGACGTGCGAAACCTGCGCAAGACCTACGTTTCCGGTGGCGGGCTGTTCTCGAAGAAGCGCGTGACGCACGCCGTGGATGACGTGTCGTTCAGCGTCAAGCGCGGCGAGACGCTCGGTATCGTGGGCGAGTCGGGCTCGGGCAAGTCGACCATCGGCAAGTGCCTGCTGCGCCTGACCGGCGTCGACGGTGGCCAGATGCTGTTCGACGGCCAGGACATTGCGCGCCTCTCCGAGCGCCAGTTCCGTCCGATGCGGCGCGACGTGCAGATGATCTTTCAGGACCCGTTTGCGTCGCTCAATCCGCGCCATACGGTTGGCCGCATCATCACCGATGGCCCTGTCGCCACAGGCGTGCCACTGGCCGATGCCCAGGCGCGGGCGCGCGAACTGCTGCAACTGGTTGGACTGGAAGCCTCCGCGTTCGACCGCTATCCGAACCAGTTTTCGGGCGGCCAGCGTCAGCGCATCGGTATCGCCCGGGCCCTGGCGCTGGAGCCGAAGCTGCTGGTAGCCGACGAATCGGTTTCGGCGCTCGATGTCTCCGTGCAGGCGCAGGTGCTGCAACTGCTGGCAGACCTGCAGAAGCGGCTCGATATCGCGCTGATCTTCATCACGCACGACCTGCGCGTGGCTGCGCAGATCTGCCATCAGGTCATCGTTATGCACCGGGGCCGGGTCGTCGAAGCAGGCCCGCCCTCGCAGATTTTTGATGATCCGCAGCATGACTACACCCGTCGCCTGATCGACGCCATTCCGGGCAAGACCTGGGACCCGACGCTGATTCGCGTCGCGGCCTGAGGTCTGCCGCACACAGCACCACGAATTCACTGGAGCCAATCAATGAAGAACGCCGAACTGGTCCGTCGCAAGGATGCCGCTACCCCGCGTGGGGTAGGTGTGATGTGCAATTTCTACGCCGACCGCGCCGAGAACAGCGAAATCTGGGATGTCGAGGGCAAGCGCTATATCGACTTCGCTGCCGGCATCGCCGTGCTCAATACGGGCCATCGCCACCCGCGGCTGGTGGCCGCGCTGCAGGCGCAACTGAATCGCTTCACCCATACGGCGTACCAGATCGTGCCGTACGCCAGCTATGTGGAGCTGGCCGAGAAGATCAACCAGCGCGCGCCGGGGCGCTCGGCTCGCAAGACCGCCTTCTTCACGACCGGCGCGGAAGCCGTAGAGAACGCCGTCAAGATCGCGCGCGCCGCCACCGGCCGGCCCGGTGTTATCGCGTTCTCTGGTGGGTTCCATGGCCGCACGATGATGGGCATGGCGCTGACTGGCAAGGTGGCCCCGTACAAGACCGGCTTCGGGCCGTTCCCCGGCGAGGTCTTCCACGCGCCTTACCCGTCTGCGTTGCATGGCGTGACGGTGGAGGATTCGCGCCGCGCGCTCGAACACCTGTTCAAGGCCGATATCGACCCGCGCCGCGTGGCAGCCATCATCTTCGAACCGGTGCAGGGCGAGGGCGGTTTCAACGTGGCGCCGCCGGAGTTCGTGCGGATGCTGCGCGCCGTGTGCGACGAACACGGCATCCTGTTGGTGGCCGATGAGGTTCAGACCGGTTTCGGCCGCACGGGCAAGCTGTTCGCGATGGAGCACTACGACGTCGCGCCGGACCTGACCACGATGGCCAAGAGCCTGGCCGGCGGGATGCCGCTTTCCGCCGTGTGTGGCCGTGCCGAGATCATGGATGCGCCCGCGCCGGGCGGCCTCGGCGGGACCTACGCCGGCAATCCGTTGGCCGTGGCGTCCGCGCTGGCCGTGCTCGACGTGCTCGAGTCCGAGAACCTGATCGCGCGAGGCGCGGCGCTTGGCGAACGACTGACGGCCCGCCTGAACAGCCTCAAGCCGCGCGTGCCGCAAATCGCCGAAGTCCGTGGCATCGGCGCAATGGTGGCCGTGGAGTTCCGTCGCGCCGATGGCAGCCCGGATGCGGAGTTCACCCGCGAAGTGCAGAACCGCGCGCTGGAGAAGGGCCTGTTGCTGCTGTCGTGCGGCGTGTACGGCAACGTGATTCGCTTCCTGTTCCCGCTGACCATCCAGGACGCCGTGATGAACGAGGGCCTCGACATCCTGGCAGACGTACTGACCCGCTGACCCGCCGAACGGAGCCACTGACATGACCCGACCCCAGGCAGTACCGACCGTCCAGGTCGACAACGAACGTGTGGCCGTGACCGAATGGCGCTTCGCCAAGGGCGCCGAAACCGGGCATCACCGCCATGGCTATGACTATGTGGTGGTGCCGATGACCACCGGGCCGCTGCTGCTGCAGACGCCGGAGGGCGAGGTCACGAGCCAGCTCGTGGCCGGGCGCGCCTATTACCGGGCAGCCGGCGTCGAGCACAACGTGATCAACGCCCATGACGGTGAATGCGTGTTCGTCGAAATCGAAATCAAGCGTGGAGACCAGGCATGAGTGCGCCACGCGAACGGAATGGCGGCCAGATTCTGGTCGAACAACTGCGCATCCAGGGCACGAAGCGCGTGTTCCTGGTGCCGGGCGAGAGCTATCTGCCGTGCATCGACGCGCTCTACGACCATCAGGACGCAATCACACCGATCGTCTGCCGGCAGGAAAGCGGCGCCGGATACATGGCGGAGGCCTACGGCAAGCTGACCGGCGAGCCCGGCGTTTGCTTTGTCACGCGCGGCCCGGGCGCGACCAATGCGAGCATCGCGGTGCATACGGCGTTTCAGGACTCCACACCGATGATCCTGTTCGTCGGTCAGGTTGGTAATGACTTCTACGAGCGCGAGGCATTCCAGGAGATCGACTACCGCCGCATGTTCGGCCAGATGGCCAAGTGGGTGGCCCAGATCGACCGCACCGACCGGATCCCCGAGTTCGTGGCGCGAGCCTACGCGGTGGCCACCAGCGGGCGTCCCGGTCCGGTGGTGCTGGCGCTGCCCGAGGACACGCTCTGGGGCCGCGCCACGGTCGCCGACATGCCACGTTATGAGCGCGTCCACGGCGCCCCGACGCCGGCGGCGCTCGACAAGCTTTCCACCTTGCTGGCGGGCGCGAAGCGGCCGTTCCTGCTGGTCGGGGGCTCGGGCTGGACGCCCACGGCCATGCGGCAGATCGAAGGCTTCGCCGAACGCTTCGGCCTGCCCGTGGGCGTGGCATGGCGGCGTCTGGAATGCTTCGACAACGGACATCCGAACTTCGCCGGCCACGTTGGCTGGGGGATGGGCGATGCGCTGCGCCAGCGGATTCACGAAGCGGATCTGGTGATCGCCGTGGGCACGCGCATGGGCGAGGCCACCACGGAAGGCTACACGCTGGTGGAAAGCCCGCAGCCACGGCAGAAGCTGGTGCACGTGTATCCCGATCCGGACGAACTCGGCCGGGTATTCCGCCCGACGTTGCCGATTGCCGCCGATGTGGTGTCGTTCGCGGCGGCCGTGGCGCAGCTATCTCCGGCGCAGACGGTGTCCCGAGAGGCGATGACGGCGGTGACGGCGGCCAATGCCAACTTCCTTGCGGAGCAGGCGCCCAAGGACGCGCCCGGCACGTTGAACCTGAACCGGGTGGCCTGCCATGTGCGTGACCACGTGCCGGACGATGCCTGCATCACTGTCGGCGCGGGCAACTATGCGTTGTTCGCGCACGCCTATCACCGCTTCCATGGCGTGGGCACGAGCCTGGCGCCGACGGTAGGGTCGATGGGTTACGGCTTGCCGGCCGCAATCTCGGCCAAGCTCGAGGATCCGTCGCGTACCGTGGTCTGCTACGCGGGCGATGGCTGCTTCCAGATGAACCTGCAGGAACTCGGCGTGGCCATGCAGTATCGGCTGGGCATCGTGATCCTGGTTTTCAACAACGGCATGTGGGGCACCATCCGCGCGCATCAGGAACGCGAGTTCCCGGGCCGGACGATTGCGCTCGGCTTCGACAATCCCGAGTTCAGCCAGTTGGTCAGGGCGTATCACGGCCACGGCGAAGTGGTGGATCGTGATGAGGACTTCGCGCCCGCTTTTGCCCGGGCGCTGGAGTTCGCCAATCGCGAGCAACTCCCCGCGCTGATCGAGCTGCGCTACGAACCCGATGGCATCGCGCCCGGCGTCACGCTCTCCGGCATTCGTGCCGCAGCGCTGGCGCGGCAATCCGCCTGAGCGACGCAACACCACGACAACCGACGGAACCACCCGTAATTCCCACCATGCGCGCCTTTTTTTCGGATGACCAGTTGCTGCACCAGCCTCGGCAGTTCATGCGCGCAGGCCGGCTGTGCGAGCCGACCGACGTACCGGCCCGCGCCGCCGTGCTCCAGCGGGCGCTCGACGCCCGTGGCATCGAACTCGTCGCGCCGCCTGACTACGGCCGCGCGCCGCTGGAAACGGTGCATAGCCCGGCTTACCTCGATTTCCTCGCCAGCGCGTTCGAGCGCTGGATGGCGCTGGCAACGCCAACGCTCGAACCGGGCATCGAGGTGCTGCCGAACCTTTCGCCGTATCACAGCGGCAAGATCGACAAGACGCGGCGTGGCCCGTGCCCATCGGGCAGTGTGATTGCCGAAGCGGGCTACTACCTCGGCGACCTGAGCTGTCCGCTCGGGCCCCATAGCTGGCAGTCGATCCTGCGCTCCGCGCATAGTGCGGTGGCGGCGGCGCGGCATGTGTGCGCGCCGCACGACGGCAATGGCATGGCCTATGCGCTGTGCCGGCCGTCCGGCCACCACGCCCACGCCGACCGCGCAGGCGGGTTCTGCTACGTCAACAACTCGGCGATCGCCGCGCAGACACTGCTGGAGCGCTTCGACAAGGTCGCCGTGCTCGACGTGGACGCCCATCATGGCGACGGCACGCAGCAGATCTTCTACCAGCGTTCCGACGTGATGACGATTTCGCTGCACGCGGACCCCGGCAGCTACTACCCGTTCTACACGGGCTACGCCACCGAACGCGGTCATGGCGCGGGCTACGGCTACAACCTCAATTTCCCGCTGCCACACGGCACCGGCGATGCTGGATTCCTGTCGGCGCTGGACAGCGCGCTCGATGCGCTGCGCGACTACCGTCCGCAGGCGCTGGTGCTGGCGCTCGGCTTCGACACGTACAAGCACGACCCGATCAGCGTGCTGCAGGTGGGACTGGAAGCCTATCGGGGCGTGGGCGAGCGTATCCACGCGCTGGGCGTGCCGACGGTGGTGGTGCAGGAGGGCGGTTACGAAGTGGATGCGATCGGCATCGCGCTGGAAGCATTTCTCGCGGGCTTCGTGCCTGCGATGGCATGAATCAGGAGTACACATGACGACTTTGAACATCGACGGCAAGCGGCTCTGGCAGTCACTGATGGATCTGGCCGCCATCGGGGCGACGCCAAAGGGTGGCAACGCGCGGCTGGCACTGACCGCGCTGGACGGACAGGGGCGCGATCTCGTGACAGGCTGGATGCGCGATGCCGGCCTGACGGTGACCGTGGACCAGGTGGGCAACATCTTTGGCCGTCGCGCGGGCCGCAACAATGACCTGCCGCCTGTCATGACCGGTAGCCACATCGACACGCAGCCCACCGGCGGCAAGTTCGACGGGTGCTTTGGCGTGCTGGCGGGCCTGGAGGTGATGCGCACGCTCAACGACCACGGCGTGCAGACGGAGGCGCCGCTGGAGCTTGCCATCTGGACCAACGAGGAAGGCACGCGTTTCGTGCCCGTGATGATGGGCTCGGGCGTGTTCGCTGGCGTGTTCCCGCTGGAAGTGGCCCTGAACGCCACGGATACGGCGGGCAAGCGCGTGGCGGACGAACTGGAGTCGATCGGCTATGCCGGCAAGCTGCCGGTTGGCGGGCGTCCCGTGGGCGCGTACTTCGAGGCCCACATCGAGCAGGGTCCGATCCTGGAGGCTGCCGACAACGTGATCGGCGTGGTCACAGGCTCGCTGGGGCTGCGCTGGTATGACGTGACCGTGACCGGCATGGAGGCTCACGCAGGCCCCACGCCGATGCCGCTGCGGCGCGACGCGCTGTACGGCGCCACGCACGTGATGCAGGAGGTGATCCGCATTGCCAACGATTTCGCGCCGCATGGGCGCGGCACGGTGGGCGTGGTCAACGTTCATCCCGCCTCGCGCAACGTGATTCCCGGTGCGGTGACGTTCACGGTGGACCTGCGTCACCAGGACGCGGAGCAACTCAAGGTGATGGATGCGCGTTTCCGCGCGGCCTGTGCGGCGCTGGCCGAAGGCAAGACCACGGGCACGGCGCTCGATGTGAAGATCGAGGACGTGCAGTACTTCGCGCCAACGCCGTTCGCGCCGGAGCTGGTTGGCCACGTCCGGGCAGAGGCGCAGGCACGCGGTTTCAGCTATCAGGACATCGTGACGGGCGCGGGTCACGACGCGGTGTATATCGCCGGCGTGGCGCCGACCGCGATGATCTTCGTGCCGTGCAAGGACGGCATCAGCCACAACGAGGTGGAAGACGCCAGGCCCGAGCATCTGGAGGCTGGCGCAAACGTACTGCTTGGCGCCATGGTGGCGCAGGCGGGCAAGGGGCGTGACCAATGAGCGAACTCAAGGATCTCGAATACTGGCGGAGCCGGGCGCGGGCATTGTTGATTCCGGCGAACGCCTACATCGACGGCCAGTGGACCGGCGCGGCCGATGGTGCGACGCTCGACTGCATCAACCCGGCCACCGGCGAACAACTGGCGCGTGTGGCGGCCTGCGGCGCAGCGGACGTCGACCGTGCCGTGGCTGCGGCCCGGCGCGCGTTCGAGGCCGGGGTCTGGTCGGCGATGCCCCGGCGCGAGCGCAAGGCCGTGCTATTGCGTCTGGCGGCCCTGATCGAGATGCACCGGGAAGAGCTGGCGCTGCTGGAGACGCTGGACATGGGCAAGCCGATCGGCGACACCATGCTCTATGACATCCCCGAAGCGGCACGCACCTATGCGTGGTATGCCGAGGCGATCGACAAGGTCTATGACGAGATCGCGCCGACCGATGCGGGTGTGCTGGCCACGATCACGCGCGAGCCGCTTGGCGTGGTGGCGGCCGTGGTGCCGTGGAACTATCCGCTGCTGATGGCGAGCTGGAAGGTGGCGCCAGCGCTGGCCGCGGGCAACAGCGTGGTGCTGAAGCCGGCCGAGCAATCGCCGCTGACCGCGATCCGCCTGGCCGCGCTGGCGGAAGAGGCTGGCGTGCCGCCCGGGGTCTTCAACGTGGTGCCCGGGTTGGGCGCTGAGGCAGGGCAGGCGTTGGGCCGCCATCCCGATGTCGACTGCCTGGCTTTCACGGGCTCCACGGCTACCGGCAAGCGGTTCATGGAATATAGCGGCCAGTCGAATCTCAAGCGCGTCTGGCTCGAATGCGGTGGCAAGTCACCGCATATCGTGTTCGACGACTGCCCGGACCTCGACCGCGCCGCGCTGGCCGCCGCCATCGGTATCTTCAACAACCAGGGGGAGATTTGCATCGCGGGCTCGCGGCTCTACGTGCAGCGCGGCATCTACGAGACGTTCATGGCGAAGCTGGAGGCGCATGCGGCGGCCATGCAGCCGGGGGATCCGCTCGACCCGCGCTCCGCAATGGGCGCGATCGTCGACGGGCGGCAGTTCGACCGCGTGATGTCGTATGTGGAAGCCGGCCAGAGGGAGGGCGCAAGGCTGCGTGCGGGCGGTCAGGCCGCGCGCGCCGAATCCGGGGGCTGGTTCGTCCAGCCGACGATCTTCGAGTGCCCGACGCAGTCGCTGTCGATCGTCAAGGAGGAGATCTTCGGCCCGGTGCTGGCCGTGACCGTGTTCGACACCGAGGTCGAAGCCGTGGCGATGGCCAACGACTCGGCGTACGGGCTAGGCGCGGGGCTGTGGACGTCGGACCTGTCGCGCGCGCATCGTGTCTCGCGCCGGCTGCGTAGCGGGCTGGTCTGGGTCAACTGCTACATGGACGGCGATATCACGGTGCCGTTCGGCGGCGTCAAGCAGTCGGGGTTCGGCCGCGACAAGTCGTTGCACGCGCTGGAGAAGTACCAGGACCTGAAGACGACCTGGATCCGGCTCGAGTAGTTGCTGCGGCCTGTCGGCGCACCGGCGACCTCATCAATCCATCGCCGCGTGCGCCAGGCTGTCGTCTGCGTGCTTCGCGCCGGGGCGGATCATCAGGATCAGCGGCACCACCACCAGCGTGGCGATGAACATCGCCTTGAAGTCGTTCAGATAGGCGATCATCGCCGCCTGCTGGTTGATGGTCTGGTTCAGCACCGCGATGTCGATCCGCGAGCCATGCGTGAGCATCGACTGCAGCGCGGGGTTGTACGGGTTGATATGCGTAACCAGGTCGCTGTGCGCCACCTGCGCGTTGCGGGTCATCATGGTCTGGATCAGCGAGATGCCGATGCTGCTGCCGATATTGCGCATCAGGCTGTATGTGGCCGTGCCATCGGCGCGCAGGGACGGCTCCAGTGTGGAGAACGTCAGCGCCGACAGCGGCACGAACACGAGCCCCAGGCCGAAGCCCTGGATGATGCCCGGTACGACGATATCCGACATCGACAGCACCACGGTGTAGCCCATCATCTGCCACAGTGCGAAGGCGGAGATCAGGAAGCCGGAGAGCAGGAGCAGCCGCGCATCCACGCGCCGCAGCAGGCGGCCTGCCAGCATCATCGCGATCATCGTGCCCAGCCCGCTTGGCGCGGTAACCAGCCCGGTGGTGGCCACCGGATAGCCCATCAGGTTCTGCAGCATCGGCGGCAGCAGCGCGCGGGTGGCATACATGACCGCGCCGATCACGAAGATGAAACAGGCCCCGGTGACGAAATTACGGTCCTTGAGCAGCGCGGAACGGAAGAACGACTTTTCGCCGGCTGTGGCCGTATGGATCAGGAAGTAGGCGAAGGCGATCACGCAGATCAGCGCCTCGATGCGGATTTCGAGCGAGCCGAACCAGTCAAGTTGTTCGCCGCGGTCCAGCATGGCCTGCAACGCCCCGATAGCGAGACTCAGCGTGGCGAAGCCGAACGCGTCGAACCTCATGCTGCGCGCCGGGGTGCGGTTCGGTAGCGAGGCCAGCACGCCGAACAACGCGAACAGGCCGATCGGCACGTTGATGAAGAACACCCAGCGCCAGTTGTAGCTGTCGGTCAGCCAGCCGCCCAGCGTGGGCCCGAGAATCGGCCCGACCATCACGCCCATGCCCCACACGGCCATGGCCTGCCCCTGGCGCGACGGTGGATTGATATCGAGCAGGATCGACTGGGACAGCGGCACCAGCGCCGCCCCAAAAACCCCTTGCAGCAGCCGCGCGGCCACGATCTGGGTGAGGGAGTCCGCCATCCCGCACAGCGCCGAAGCCACGGTAAATCCGCCGATGGAGATTGCCAGCAGCCGCTTGACGCCGAGCTGGTCGGACAGCCAGCCGGTCAGCGGCGTGGCGATGGCTGCGGCGACGATGTAGGACGTCAGCACCCACGTGATTTCGTCCTGCGAGGCCGAAAGCGTACCCTGCATGTGCGGCAGGGCCACGTTGGCGATGGTGCTGTCGAGCGTCTGGATCAGCGTGGCCAGCATGATCGAAAGGGTGATCATCGGCCGGTTGAGCGGGGCAGCGGCGGGCTGTGCCGAGGCGGAAACCACGGAGGACATTGGGGGAAGGCTGGAAGGGCTGGTGCAGATTAATAAGCGTGCTTATTATAGTCATGGACTGGCGTTTTTGGGCGATCACGCGAGTCACGGACGGCCAGAAAAGCGGATCGAGCGCCCCGACTCCCTATAATCGCGCGATGGAAACAAATCTTGAAAGGCGCTTCGGCTTTCTCGTGGCGGACGTTGGCCGGCTGACCGGCAGGCGATTTGACGAGTTGTCCCGCGCGGCGCTAGACCTGACGCGTGCGCAGTACCGTGCGCTTGCGTGTCTGACGCACTATGGGGAAATCAATCAGGCCTGCCTGGCGGACCTGATGGAAGTGGCGCCGATTTCGGCCGGGCGGTTGCTGGACCGTATGGAGGAGGGTGGCTGGATCGTTCGCCGGCCCAATCCGGCGGACCGCCGCGAGCGCATGGTCAGCGTGACGGAAAAGGCGGAGCAGGCACTGCACGCCGCGCGCGAGGTGGGGGATGTGGTGACATCGGAGGCGCTCAACGGCTTCAACGCCGAAGAGGCGGAGCAGTTCATCGGCTTTCTGCAGCGCGCCCGGTCAAATCTGTCGAAACCGGCCCTGGCCCAGACGCAAGCGCAGGCGCAGGGAAAGTAACCACCACGGTCAGGCCGCCGCCCGGCGTGCTTTCCAGCGCGACGGCGGCGCCATGAATGCGGGCGATCTCCCGCACGATCGACAGCCCCAGGCCGCTGCCATCGCGGCTGGCGCTCGACTCTCCACGATAGAAGCGCTTGAAGATCGACTCGCGCTCGAATGCGGGCACGCCGGGACCGTTGTCCTCCACGGCCAGCCGATGCCCGTCGACGCGCACCGTGACCATCGCGCCGGCGCCCGCATAGCGGATAGCGTTGTCGATCAGATTCCCGAGCAGTTCCTGCAGCAGTTCGGTCTGGCCGTCGATGTCGGCCGGGCCGCGACCCTCGAAACCCAGATCCACCCCCGCGCGCCGGGCCAGCGGCGCCCATTCAAGCGCCACGTTCTGCGCCAGCGTATCCAATCGCAGGCGCCGCAGCGTGGGTGCGTAGCCGCTGTCTGGCTCGAGCCGCGACAGCGACAGCAACTGGGCGACTTCCTTGGCGGCCTGCTGCACGGATCCATGCAGCCGCTCGACGTGCGCGCGCACGCTCGGCAGGTCCTTCTCGCGCAGCGCGAGTTCCGATTCGGCCTGGATGATGGCCAGTGGCGTCTTGATCTGGTGCGCGGCATCGGCAAAGAAGCGCTTGCGGCCTTCGATCATGCGGTGCAGCCGGGCCACGTACTGGTTCACTGCGGCCACCAGTGGTTTCATTTCGACCGGCAGCGCGGTGTCTTCCAAAGGTTCCAGATCGTCGGGGCCGCGTGCGGACATGGCGTCGGACAGCCGTTGCAGCGGCAGCAGGCCCCGTCGCACGCCAAGCCAGACGATGCCCAGCGCCAGGCTGATCAGCATCAGTTCCTGCAGCAGCGAGCCGATCAGGATGTCGCTGGCAAGCTGCTCGCGCGGCTCGGTCGATTCAGCCAGCAGCACCCAGACCATTTGCGTGCGGGCCGAGCGGACGTCGTGCAGCGGCAATGGCATGGCCGCCATGCGGACGGGCACGCCAAGGTACACGGCGTCGTAGAACTGGGTGCGATAGAGCGAATTCACCGGTCCTTCCGGCATCGGCAGCCCTTCATAGCCGGTGATCGTGGTGCCACGCTCGTCGCGGATCTGGTAGTAGACGCGCGAGCCATCCTCGGCGTCGAAGACTTCCAGGGCCAGATTGGGGATTTCCACTTCGACGCGCCCGTCGCGCAGCGAAATCCCTTCGCGCATGGACTTGAGCGACGCGGCCAGCGTGCGGTCGAATGCCTGGTGGGCCGCGGACATCGCGCGCCGATCGGTCAGCCACGCGTCGAACGCCAGCAGCCCCAGCAGCGGTATCAGCAGCCAGAGCGTGATCTGCAGCCTCAGGCTGCCCGTCTTCATTGGTGCGCGTCCGTCGTGGCGGTGTCGCGTGATTCCAGCAGATAACCAAGCCCGCGAAGCGTGACGATGCTCACGCCGCTGCCTTCCAGCTTCTTGCGCAGGCGGTAGACGTAGATTTCGATGGCGTCGGCATTGACCGACTCATCGATGCCGAAGATCTTCTCCGACAGCGCGGCCTTGTTGACGGCACGGCCATCGCGCATCAGCAGCACTTCCAGCACGGCGCGTTCACGTCCTGTGAGTTGCAGCAGTTCACCGTTGAGCGTGAAGGCGCGGCTCACGCTGTCATAGCGCAGCGGGCCGCATTCGAGCGCGGTGCGGTCATGGCCGTGGCTGCGACGGATCAGCGCGCGCGCCCGGGCTTCCAGTTCGTTCAGCGCGAACGGCTTGGCCAGGTAGTCGTCGGCACCCAGGTCCAGCCCGCGCACGCGGTCTTCCACCGAGCCATGCGCGGTCAGGATTAGCACAGGTACCGGATTGCGCCGCTGACGCAGCCGACGCAGTACTTCCAGGCCGTCCAGACGGGGCATGCCGATGTCGAGGATGGCCAGGGCGTAGTCCTGCGTGGTCAGCAGATGGTCGGCGCTGGCGCCGTCATGCATGCAGTCGACGGCAAAGCCACTCTGGCTCAGGGAATCCACCAGTGATTCGGCCAGTTTGAGATTGTCTTCGGCAAGCAGGATACGCATGGGAGGGATACAGCAGGCAGGTCTAAGTCTTGTCTCGGGCGAACCAGTGTCGCGCGACGAGTGATACCTGTATTGGGTCCGGTATGCCTAGTTAGGGAAATCCCGATCGTGGTGTGTAACCCACGCCTCAGATACCCACGAATCGAAAGCGAACTGAAAGTGAGGCCCAAATACCATCCGTGCCGTTCCACAACTACAAGCAGACAAAGGAGACTTGTATGAAACGGAAGGCATTGGCCCTGGCTACGTTGGGTTGCGTGGCATCGGGTGGCGCAGCAGCTCAGTCGAGCGTGACCCTGTACGGTCTGGTCGATTCGGGTATCGAGTACGTGAGCCACGCAGGGCCAACCGGCAGCTCGGTGGTCAAGATGACGTCGGGCGGCAAGAACACGTCGCGTTGGGGTCTGCGCGGCACTGAAGACCTTGGCGGCGGGCTGAAGGCAATCTTCACGCTGGAATCCGGCATTGCCCTCGACACCGGCAAGCTCGACACGGACAACACGCTGTTCGATCGTCGCGCCTGGGTGGGCCTGCAGGACAAGACGCTGGGCAGCATCCGCATGGGCCGTGATTTCACCACGACCTATGACTTCATGCTCCCGTTCGACCCGATGGGTTACGCGCCGAACTATTCGTGGGCCACGTCGGCCACCGCCACGGGCGGCCGCAAGGACGGCATGTTCTCCCGCTCCACGAACGTGCTGCGCTACGACGGCAAGTTCGGTCCGGTCAAGGTGGGCGGCACGATGGCAATGGGCGAAGTGCCTGGCAGCTTCAAGAGCTCATCCAAGTACGACCTGGGCGTGGGCTATGAAGCTGGCAAGTTTGCCGCGGCACTGACCTGGGATCGCCAGAACGGCGCGGGCACCAGCACCACGCCGGCTGACAGCGTCGACTACATCCAGGGCATCCACGCTGGCGCCAGCTACGACTTCGGTTCGCTGTCTGTCTACGCGGGCTACCGGAACTACCGCAAGACGTTCACGACGTCGGCCGCCAAGCAGCTCAGCGACATGTACTGGCTGGGCGCCGCGTACGACTTCACGCCGGCCTTCACGCTGTACGGCGCGATCTACAAGCAGAACATCAAGGGCGACACCGACGCAGATCCGATCCTGTTCTCGCTGCGTGCCCAGTACAATCTTTCCAAACGCACCATGGCCTATCTGTCCGCCGGCTATGCCAAGGCGCGCAATGGTCAGAACGTGAGTGTCTCGCGTGACAATATTGGCTATGCCAATAACCAGGTCGGCGTGACGGCGGGTCTGCAGCACCGCTTCTGATCTCGCTTTCTGATCGTTGTTTTCGACCGTCGTGGTGGACGGTCGCCCGGCGGTGCGAGGGGCTCGCGCCGCCGGTTTTTGCGTTTTTTTGCGTTTTCTTTGCGTTTGCGGCCCAGCCGAATTCCTTTTCAGCCGAGCAGGCCATGCCGTTCGTGCCATTCCCGCAGAGACTCGGCCGGCCATGTGCGGGCGTGCCGGTGTCCCTTGCCGCGTGGCACGTCGACCCAGGGGGCCGCGTAATCGAGCGCTGCTTCGACGACTTCGGGGGGCTTCGGTAGCGGCGTGTCGATGGCGCTCGCGTTCGGGTGCACCAGTTCCGGCCAGCGCGGATCCCACAGCCATAGCGGGCTGCCGCATTTCACGCAGAAATGCCGGAACGCCTTCGATCGCACCGGCCGCTTGCCGGGCTCGCGTATTACCGCGTGAAACCGTCCCACATGCGTCTTGCCGCGCACGCGCAGCGTGCTGGCATCGCCCCCGAGATTGATCCCGTATCCGCCACCACCGCCGGTCTTGCGGCAGATCGAACAATGGCAATGCATAAACGGGTAGGGCGAATCCGATTCCAGGCTGAACCGCACGGCGCCGCACTGGCATGAGCCTTCGAGATGCATGTAGCCTCCGGGGATAGGGTGTCGATGTGATCCAGTGTGGGTGAGGCGATGCGGGGATTCAAGGCGGAACGACCGCCCTTCGGGTCACGTTCAAGGCTCGCCCTCTATCCAGAGAGGCATTGTCAGTGGATGCCGGCGTGAATATGATGGGGCGTTCATCGCCACGAAGCGAATGCAACGACGCGGCTCCAGTGGTGCGCCGACCGGGCGACTATTTCTCCCACTGAAATGATCAGACCTGGCCGATTGACCTGACATGGAAGACGGCAACCATGGAATTGTTACTCCAGGCAGTGCTATTCCTCGCATCGGCCCTTGTGGTGGTGCCACTCTCCATCAGGCTCGGGTTCGGTTCCGTCCTCGGCTATCTGGTCGCTGGGATGCTCATCGGTCCCTCCGCGCTCGGGTTCGTCACGGATGTCAATGCCGTGCTGCATATCGCCGAACTCGGCATCATGCTGATGATGTTCATCATCGGCATCGAGATGGACGTTCGAAAACTCTGGAACCTGCGGCGATCGATCTTTGGTCATGGCGGTGCCCAGGTCCTGCTTTGCGCGGTACTGCTGGCTCTCGCTTTCATCGCCTTCGGGGTGAACTGGCGCGTCGGGGTTGCCGCCGGCTTCGCGCTGTCCCTGTCGTCGACGGCGATGGTGATCGCGATTCTGGAGCAGCGCGGGCTGATGCAGGCGCCGATTGGCCGGGCGAGCTTTGGCATCCTGCTGTTCCAGGACATGGCCGCCATCCCGATGATTGCGCTGTTGCCGCTGCTTTCCCCCGCACCGGCCACTACCAACACGATCGCGGGGTGGATTGTCGCGCTCGAGGCGCTGGGCATGCTGGCTGCCGTGGTGTTTGGCGGAACCCTTCTGCTGCGGTATCTGTTGCCGATCATCCGGCGCAGCGGCACGCGGGACATGGTGACCGTATTCGCGTTGCTCTGGGTGATCGGCATCGCGTTGCTGATGCAAAGCGTGCATCTGTCGATGTCCCTGGGCGCGTTCGTGGCGGGGGTGTTGCTGGCGGGCTCCGACTGCCGCGAGGAAATCGAGGCGGACATCAGCCCCATCAAGGGCGTATTGCTCGGCCTTTTCTTTATGGCCGTGGGCATGTCGATCAAGTTCGATGTCCTGGCAAGCAAGCCGTTCCTCGTTGCCGTACTGCTCCTGGTGCTGCTGGTCGCCAAGATATCAGGCCTGCTTTTCCTCGCAAGGCAGATTCAGTTGCCGCGTGGGGACCGGGTCTACTTTGCGGTGCTTCTTTCACAGGGTGGTGAGTTCGCGTTCGTCGTGATGGCCGTGGCCGAGGCAGCACGCCTGTTGAATGGCGAGCAGGCGTCCATCGTGACCGCGGTGGTGGCGCTATCCATGGCCGCTACGCCGCTGTTGCTGATGGCGTTGCGCAAGAAGGAAGTCGCGAGGGAGGTGGAGCGTCCGCTGCCGGCCGCCAATCGCCATGCCGACGCGCCAGATGCCGACCTGCATTGACACTGGCTGAACGCGGGATTTCCGCACGATGACGGTACGACGACGCTCAGATCTGGCTCAGATCAGCCGCGCCCCCGGCCAGGCCCCCGACATCACGATATTCCGGACCGAAAGGCGCACCGTCTGCATGATGTCCCAGAGTTCCGGCACAGGTGGCCGGTTCCGTGCTGTGGCCAGCGCTACTTGGCGGGTGACCACCGGATCGACCAGCCGCGCGGAATGCAGGCGGCCTTGCGCGACGCGGTCCGCCACTGCGGCGAATGGCAACAGCGTCGCGCCACAACCGTCTTCGACAAGCCGCATCGACACCGTGTTCGACGCATCGCATTCCAGCGCCATGTTCAGCGTGGTGCCGACCCGTGCGGCCAGCGATTCGGCCAGCACGCGCAGGCCGTGCCCGGTGCTGGGCAGGATCATCGGCACTTCGCCCAGGCGGCGGGCCTGGAACGTCGGCCCGAGATGGCTCCACGACGTGGGCGTGACCAGTGTCAGGTCTTCTTCGAGCAGGATGTCGACCTTGAGCGCGCCTTGCTGCTCAGGCAGGTAGAGCAGGGCGACGTCGATCTCTCCGGCGGCCAGCCACGCCAGGATCGGGCTGGCCAGCCCTTCCACGAAACGCAGCTTTGTTGCCGGAAAGCGTGTCTTCAGTGCGGTGCCGATGGCCGCGAAGGCGGTGTTGGCGATGGTTGGCTGAGCTGCGATCACGAGCTGTGCCGGACCCTGGGCGGTCGAGGCGCGCACGGCGGCGCGCGCCTCGGTCAGCGTGGCGGCCACCTGCCGCGCGTAGCCCAGCAGCGTATTGCCCGCCTCGGTCAGCACCACGCCGCGGCCGCTGCGGTGAAACAGGCGCGTGTCCAGCGACGCCTCGAGCCGCGCGATCTGCCGGCTTACGGTCGACTGGTCCGCGCCCAGTTCCAGCGCAGCGCGCGAAATGCTCTGCGTGTTGGCCACGCAGATAAAGCACGCGAGATCGTCGGAGTTCAGTGCCGACATCAGCCTTTGGTCGGAGCGTTGGTCGGCTTGTCACCGATCGCGAACGACGACATGTGCTCGATCGCCTTGACCAGTCCCGAGTGATCCCAGCCCGCGCCGCCCTGCGCCACGCACACGTTGAACAGTTGCTGGCACGATGCGGTGTTAGGCAGGCCCAAACCGAGCGCCTTGGCAGTGGACAGCGCGAGATTCAGGTCCTTCTGATGTAGCTCGATGCGGAACCCCGGTTCGAAGGTGCGCTTGATCATGCGCTCGCCGTGTACTTCCAGAATGCGCGAACTCGCAAAGCCGCCCATCAGCGCCTGCCGCACGCGTGCCGGATCGGCGCCGGCCTTGGCAGCCAGCACCAGCGCCTCGCTGACAGCTTCGATCGTCAGCGCGACGATGACCTGATTCGCCACCTTGGCCACCTGTCCGTCGCCGGCATTGCCGACCAGCGTGATGTTCTTGCCCATCAGTTGCAGCAGCGGCAGCACCTTGTCGAAAACATCCTGCTTGCCACCGGCCATGATCGACAGCGTGGCGGCCTTCGCGCCAACCTCGCCGCCGGAAACTGGCGCGTCGACGTAGTCGCAGCCGAGCTTCTCGATGCGTGCCGCGAATTCGCGCGTCTCGATTGGCGAGATCGAGCTCATGTCCACCACGATCTTGCCCGGGGACAGGCCCTCGGCCACGCCCTGTTCGCCGAACAGCACGCGGGCGACGTCGGGGGTGTCCGGCAGCATCAGGAAGATGACGTCGGCCTGCCGCGCCACATCGGCCGCACTGGCGCACGACTGGACGCCCGCATCCAGCAACGCCTGCGGCACACCGCTGCGTGTATGAGCATGGACGGCGTGACCGCCCGTTTGCAGATGCAGCGCCATGGGCTTGCCCATTACGCCGAGTCCGATAAATCCGATCTTGCTCATGTCGATATCCGGTTGAAGGGGAGTCACACGGTAAAGCGCTCGCGCAACGCGCGTGCCGCGTCGCGCAGCAGTGCGTTGTCGATGCCCACCGCGACAAAATGCGCGCCCATGTCCAGGTAGCGCCTGGCGTCGGCTTCCACGGGCGTCAGCGTGCCGATGGCCTTGCCGGCGCGGTTGGCTGCATCATAGATCTGCCGCACGGCTGCCTGCACCTCAGGATGGTTCGGGTTGCCCAGATGCCCGTAGGCCGCGGCCAGGTCGTTGGGGCCGATGAAGATGCCGTCGACGCCGGATTCTGCGCAGATTTCGTCGGCCGCTTCCACGCCTTTGCGGCTTTCGATCTGTACCAGCACGCAGATATTGTCGTTGATGGTCTTGAAGAAGTCCGGCAGCGTGCCATAGCGGTTCTGGCGCTGCGCGCCGGAGACGCCACGGATGCCGTCGGGTGGGTAGCGCGTGGCGCGCACGGCACGACGGGCTTCTTCCGCCGATTCCACGAACGGAATCAGGAAGTTGTAGAAGCCGATATCGAGCAGCCGCTTGAGCATCACCGGGTCGTTCCACGGCGGGCGAACCACCGGTGCGCTGGTGCTGTCCTTGAGCGCCATGAGCTGCGGCATGAACGTCAGCACGTCATTGGGCGAGTGTTCGCCGTCGAGCAGCAGCCAGTCAAATCCGGCCAGACCGATGATCTCGGTGGTCACGGGCTGGCCCAGCGAACTCCACAGGCCAATCAGGCGCTTGCGCGCGAGCACGTCGGCCCGGAAACGGTTTGGCAGGGGGGTGATCTGCGGCAGATGTTGGGTCATGCGGTTACTCCTGGTTCAATCGGCCGCCAGCGCGGAGACCGGCCCCGGCGACTTGCCACGCGCCTGCAGCACGCGAGCGGCGGCATCGTCTAGCTGGGCCAGCGTGCTGCTGTCCACGGGGATGAAATCGGCGCGGGCGCGGCGCCATTCGCGTTCCGTGTCGCCGGGCAGGCGGATTTGGTCATTGCCCGGCTGCAGCCGTGACGCCTTGACCCATTCGACAAACGCCTCGACCTCGTGGCCGAACGTGGTGCTGCTGCCCAGCCGTGCCGGATCGAAGATGATCGCCAGCATGTTGTTCCACACCGCATGTTCGTGCGTGAGTGTCTCCGGACGGATCGTATGGCCACCGGTCACCGCCGCACCGAGCAGCTCGCACATCACGGCCAGCACGTAGCCCTTGTGTTCGCCGAACGTGCGCAGCGCGCCCTGCGTGCCGCCGGCGCCGGGGAACATGACCGAGGGGTCGTCGGTGGGGTGACCGTTCGGGTCCATCAAGGAGCCCGGCGGCACCGGCACGCCCTTGTTGTGGGCCACGCGCACCTTGCCAAGCGCGATGGCGCTGGTGGCGAAGTCGAGCACCAGCGGCGGCTGCGCGGGTAGCGGCACGCCGATCGTGAACGGATTGGTGCCGAAGCGCGCGTCGTAGCCGCCGTGTGGCGCGACGATTGGCTTGGAGAGGACGTTGACGAAATGGATCGAGATCATGCCGGCTGCCGTGGCCTGCTCGGCCCAGTGGCCGACCCGGCCCAGATGGTGCGAGCGGCGCAGGCCGAGCACGCAGACACCATGCTCGCGGGCGCGCTCGATGCCCATCCCCATGGCCTGTTCGGTCACCGCCTGGCCCATGCCGCGATTGCCATCCAGGCTCAGGATGCCGCCCGATTCGTGCACCACGCTGACCTGCTGGTTGAGCTGGAGCTGGTCGCCTTGCCACGACATCACGTACTTCGGGATCATCCCCACGCCGTGAGAGTCGTGGCCCGACAGGTTGGCGCCCACGAGGTGATCGGCGGTCAGCCGGGCCTCGCGGGCATCGGAGCCTGCCGCCAGCCAAAGATCGACCACCCACTGATGCAGGCCGGCGGTCGGAATACGGTGTTCACTCATGCTTACTCCAGGTGAATATTGGCCACCTTGATCAGGTTTGCCCATTTGGCAACTTCGCTTTTCTGGAAGTTGCCCAGTTCGGTGGGGCCGGCGCCCGAGGGTTCGATGCCCATTCCGGCCAGCTTGCTGCGCACATCGGGCTGGCGAATGATCTTGCCGATCTCGCCGGAGAGCTTGTTGATGATCGGCATCGGTGTGCCAGCCGGCGCGAAGATCGCCTGCCATGACACGATTTCATAGCCAGACAGGCCGGGGGCGGACTCGGCCATGGTCGGCACATCGGGCAGTTCCGGCGCGCGCTTCGCGCCCGTCGTGGCCAGTGCGCGGAACTTGCCGGCCTGGATCATCGGCATCGCCGCCACGCTGTTCTCGAACACGATGTCCACCTGGTTGCCCAGCAGCGCCTGCACAGCCTGGCTGCTGCCCTTGTAGGGCACATGCGTCATGCGCAACCCGGCCATGTTGGCGAACAGTTCGGCTGCCAGATGCTGCGACGTGCCATTGCCCGACGACCCGAAGTTGACCGAGCCCGGCTTGGCCTTGGCCGCGGCGATCACGTCCTGCACACTCTTCCACGGGCTGTTGGCATTGACCACCAGCACGTTCGGCAGGGTGCCGATCAGTGCCACAGGCTGGAAGTTCTTGACCGGGTCATACGGCATCTTCGGATACAGGCTGATATTGATCGCGTGGGAGCTGATCGTGCCGCCGAGCAGGGTATAGCCATCGGGGGCGGCCTTGGCCACGTAGTCCGAACCGATGTTGCCGCCCGCGCCAGCGCGGTTTTCCACCACGATCGACTGGCCCAGCGTCTGCGACAGGCGCTGCCCGATCAGGCGGCCCAGCAGATCGGTAGTGCCACCCGCCGCGAATGGCACCACGTAGGTGATGGGCTTGCTGGGCCAGTGATCGGCAGACTGCGCGCCGGCCTGCGTGGCGATGGTCATGCATCCGGCACAAAGCACGGCCAGCATGGGCTGCATCCGACGATGGGTGAAAAACATTGCGTTGTCTCCTGTTACGCGAACGGGTGGGTACGGCGTTGCGGTACGATATTCGCTGTGTTTTCTTCTTGTTCTGCCTGTCGGTTCCGTGGGCAGATCCGGGCGTCTTGTTCCGCGCCTCGCCAGCAAATCTACACGCGCGAGTGCCACGCTGACTTGCAGAATTCGCATAACAGAAATGCACGATAGACCGCGCGAGGGCGCGCGTCAAACGGAACAATCGCAGACATTCCATCGCAGGCTTTCGATATGACCGCTAACGCTTCTTCTCCTGTCGCCCGCACTGGCGGACGTGTCCTCGTCGATCAACTTCGCATCCACGGCACCGAGCGCATTTTCTGCGTGCCGGGGGAGAGCTTTCTGGATGTTCTGGACGCGCTGCATGACCAGCCGACGATCGACCTGATCGTCACCAAGCACGAAGGGGCGGCCGCCAACATGGCAGAGGCCGACGGCAAGCTGACCGGGCGTCCCGGCATCTGCTTCGTGACGCGCGGGCCGGGCGCCACGCACGCAAGCTGCGGCGTGCATATCGCCGCGCAGGATTCCACGCCGATGATCCTGTTCGTTGGCCAGATCGCGCGCGAGCACAAGGGGCGGGAAGCGTTCCAGGAAGTGGACTACGCTGCGGTCTTCGGCTCGATGGCCAAATGGGCGGCCGAGATCGACGATCCCGCGCGGATTCCGGAGATGGTGGCCCGTGCCTTCCAGGTAGCTACGTCGGGCCGTCCCGGCCCGGTGGTGCTGGCATTGCCGGAGGACGTGCTCGACAACATGGTGGAGTGCGTCGACGCGGCGCCGTATCGCGCGGTGGCAGCGGCCCCGCGTGCCGAAGATGCCCAGGCGCTGGCCTCGGCCCTGCGCGCGGCGGAGCGTCCGCTCGTGATCGCCGGTGGCGCCAACTGGACGGAAGCCACTGTGCGCGACTTCGCGGCCTTCGTGCACGCATGGGATTTGCCGGTGGCCTGCGCCTTCCGCCGCCAGGACGTGCTCGACAATCGTGATCCGCATTACGTCGGGCACCTGAGCCTGGGCGTCAACCCGAAGCTTGCCGAGCGCGTGGAAACCGCCGACCTGATCGTCGCATTCGGCACGCGCCTCGGGGACATCGCCACCGATGGCTACACGATGCTCGAGGTGCCGCGGCCGAAGCAGAAGCTCGTGCATATCCATGCCGACAGCTTCGAACTGGGCCGCGTCTACCAGGCCGCGCTGCCGATCCATGCCGGGGTGGAACCCGGCGCGGCGATGCTCGCATCGCTGCAGCCGCCGGCGCAGGTACCGTGGAAGTCGTGGACCGCGGGCGCGCGCGCGGATCACGAGGCCTTTGTCACACCGCCGAAGCCGCATTCAGAATTGAGCGGCGTGAATATGTCCGCCGCGATTTCGCATCTGAGCAGCGTGCTGCCCGAGGATTCGGTCGTGACCAACGGCGCAGGCAACTATGCCGTCTGGCTGCACCGCTTCTACGCCTACAAGCGCCCCCGTACCGAACTGGCGCCGACCTGTGGCGCAATGGGCTATGGCCTGCCGGCGGCGATCGCGGCCAAGCTGCGTCATCCGGAGAAGACCGTGGTCTGTCTGGCCGGTGACGGCTGCTTCCTGATGTACCCGCAGGAGATCGCCACCGCTGCGGCGCATGGCGTCAACCTGATCGTGGTGGTGGTCAACAACCGCATGTACGGCACGATCCGGATGCACCAGGAGCGCCGCTACCCGGGCCGTCAGAGCGGCACGACGATCGTCAACCCGGATTTCGTTGGCATGGCGCGTGCCTGTGGCGCCTGGGCCGAGCGCGTGGAGAAAACCGAGGATTTCGCGGCGGCCTTCGAGCGTGCCCGCAATGCCGGCAAGCCGGCCGTGCTGGAACTGCTGACCGACCCGCTTCAGATCACGCCCGCCATGCGGGTGACCGAAATGCCGACCTGAGATCGGATCGACCAAAAAGGCCGGAAGGGTCGGAAAGGTTGGGTTGCTCCGACTGATCCTAGAAGAGCGTTGCCTGCGGCCGGACTTCGTGTCCGGCCGTTTTCATTTGGGCAGCCGGCTGGTTCAGGATCTGGCGAATCTGCGCCAGATAGCGTTCGCCCACGGCGCGATGGGTCTTGCGCGCTTCCTCGGCGAAGCTCCGGCGCGATGGCGCCCGGATATTGAGCAGCCGGCAGATGGTGGAAAGATAGGGCTTCTTCCCATCCGCCGCGACACGCCGGGCGGCAGACATCAGGGCGGCATCGCCAATCCGGCCTCGCAGCCACACCAGTACCTGTCGGTCGTATTCGTTTTGCACACGGATCAGGTGTTCCATCTGATACCTCCGAGGATTCCTAGGACTGTTCATCCATACAGTTACTGTAAATATATACAGTACTCGGGAAATTTCAAGGGAGGCAATGGAGGGATCATGACCCTGGGGTGGCCGGCATCAGTCTTCGCGCCCCCTGCGTCCCAAATAGGGGAGATAGCGGCTGATGGTGCTCATTAGGCCCGGCAATCGGGTGCAATGAAGCTGGGGATCAATCGGTGTCGCTCAGAAATGGCGGGTTTCATGATTGAACTTATGAATTTCATTCCTGAAACCATCGCATCAAACCGCTGTGATTGATATTCCCTGACAAATCAACGAGATAGGCGCAGCGTTACCTTGTGGCCCGCTTTTTGCGTTTTCACCCCCCGCAGACGCACATGTGAATGTGCGCGCAAGTTGATCGTCAATCCCGCTCACCATGCAGTGCCGACGGGCTGATCTCCGACTTCTCCGGCGTGGGCAGGACCTGCCCACCGCCGTCTTCTGACTTCTGGCCATCGCGTGTCCCCACGCGTGGCCTGTTCGCTTAGGTTGCATGCCCCATGGACTTCGCCCCGATCAAGTCGTTGTTGATTGCCAACCGTTCCGAGATCGCGATTCGCGTGATGCGGGCCGCCGCCGAGATGAGCATCCGCACAGTCGCCATTTACTCGAAGGAGGACCGGCTCGCGCTTCATCGCTTCAAGGCCGATGAGAGCTATCTGGTTGGCGAAGGCAAGAAGCCCCTGGCGGCTTACCTCGATATCGACGACGTTCTGCGGATCGCGCGGCAGGCCAAGGTCGATGCGATTCACCCGGGGTATGGCTTTTTGTCCGAGAACCCGGATTTTGCCCAGGCGGTCATCGACGCCGGCATTCGCTGGATCGGGCCATCGCCTGAAGTCATGCGGATGCTCGGCAACAAGGTGGCGGCGCGTAATGCGGCCATTGCGGCGGGTGTGCCCGTCATGCCGGCGACCGATCCGCTGCCGCTCGATCTGGCCGAGTGCAAGCGCCTGGCGGCCGGCATTGGTTATCCGTTGATGCTCAAGGCAAGCTGGGGGGGTGGCGGCCGTGGCATGCGGGTGCTGGAGAGCGAACAGGACCTGGAGCCTTCGCTGGCGGCAGCCCGTCGCGAGGCGCTGGCCGCGTTTGGCAACGACGAGGTGTACCTGGAGAAGCTGGTACGCAATGCGCGCCACGTCGAGGTGCAGATCCTGGGCGACACGCACGGCAATCTCGTGCATCTGCACGAGCGTGACTGCACGGTGCAGCGGCGCAACCAGAAGGTTATCGAACGCGCGCCTGCGCCATACATGGACGCTGCCGGTCGCGCGTCACTGTGCGACGCGGCGCTGCGCCTGATGGGCGCGGTCGGCTATTCGCACGCAGGCACGGTGGAATTCCTGATGGATGCGGACACGAACAAGTTCTACTTCATCGAGGTCAATCCACGTATCCAGGTGGAACACACGGTCACCGAAATGATCACGGGGATCGACATCGTCAAGGCACAGATCCGCGTCACGGAAGGCGGCCGGATCGGCATGACCGAAGACACGCTCGACGAGAACGGCGATATCACGACGCGCGCGGCGGGCGTGCCCCCGCAGGCCCAGATTCCGCTCAATGGCCATGCGCTGCAATGCCGGATCACGTCCGAGGACCCTGAGAATGGCTTCCTGCCGGACTATGGCCGACTCACCGCGTATCGCAGCGCGGCCGGCTTCGGGGTGCGCCTGGATGCCGGCACCGCCTATGGCGGCGCGGTGATTACGCCGTACTACGATTCGCTGCTGGTCAAGGTCACCACCTGGGCGCCGACGGCCGCCGAGTCGATCCGCCGCATGGATCGCGCCTTGCGCGAGTTCCGCATTCGCGGGGTGTCCTCCAACCTGCAGTTTCTGGAGAACGTCATCAACCATCCCGCGTTCGGGAGCGGTGACGTCACCACGCGCTTTATCGACCTGACGCCGGAACTGCTGGCCTTCACCAAACGGCGTGATACCGCCACCAAGCTGCTGAGCTATCTGGGCGACGTCAGCATCAACGGTCATCAGGAAATGACGGGCCGCGCGGTGCCGCAGTTGCCGCTTCCGAGGCCTGTCCTACCGGCTATCGACACCACCAGACCGCTTCCGCTCGGCACGCGCGATCGACTGCGCGAGCTGGGCGCGGAGAAATTCGCAAGCTGGATGCTGGATCAGAAGCAGGTGCTGCTGACCGACACCACCATGCGCGATGCGCACCAGTCGTTGTTCGCTACGCGTATGCGCACGGCGGACATGCTGCCGATCGCGCCGTTCTACGCTAGCGAGCTGTCGCAACTGTTTTCGATGGAGTGCTGGGGCGGCGCCACGTTCGACGTGGCCTTGCGCTTCCTGAAGGAAGACCCGTGGCAGCGCCTGGCGCAACTGCGCGAGCGCGTGCCCAACATCCTGTTCCAGATGTTGCTGCGTGGCTCGAATGCCGTCGGTTACACGAACTACGCGGACAACGTGGTGCGTTTCTTCGTCAAGCAGGCCGCCAGTGCCGGCGTGGACGTCTTCCGCGTGTTCGATTCGTTGAACTGGGTGCGCAACATGCGCGTGGCGATCGACGCCGTAGGCGAAACCGGCGCGCTGTGCGAAGGCGCGATTTGCTATACGGGCGATCTGTTCGACGGCTCCCGTCCCAAGTACGACCTGAAGTACTACGTGGGCATTGCCCGCGAACTGCAACGCGCTGGCGTGCACGTGCTCGGCATCAAGGACATGGCGGGTATCTGCCGTCCCCAGGCCGCGGCGGCGCTGGTCAAGGCACTGAAGGAAGAGACCGGGCTGCCCGTGCATTTCCACACGCACGACACCAGCGGCATTTCCGCGGCATCGGCGCTGGCTGCCATCGAGGCGGGCTGCGATGCCGTCGACGGCGCGCTGGACGCGATGAGCGGACTCACGTCGCAACCGAACCTGTCGAGTATCGTCGCCGCGCTGGCCGGCAGCGAGCGCGATCCCGGGCTCAGCCTGGACCGCCTGCACGAGGCGTCGATGTATTGGGAAGGCGTGCGCCGCTACTACGCGCCGTTCGAGTCCGAAATTCGCGCTGGTACTGCCGACGTCTATCGCCACGAGATGCCGGGTGGCCAGTACACGAACCTGCGCGAGCAGGCTCGCTCGCTTGGTATCGAGCATCGCTGGACCGAGGTGTCGCGCGCCTACGCCGACGTCAACCGGATGTTCGGTGACATCGTGAAGGTGACGCCGACGTCGAAGGTGGTTGGCGATCTGGCGCTGATGATGGTGGCCAACGATATGACGGCAGCGGATGTGTGCGATCCGAACAAGGATGTGGCATTCCCCGAATCTGTAGTGTCGCTGTTCAAGGGCGAACTGGGCTTCCCGCCGGATGGCTTCCCCGCCGAGCTTTCGCGCAAGGTTCTCCGAGGTGAGCCGCCCGCGCCGTACCGTCCGGGCGACCTGATCCCGGCCGTCGATCTCGATGCCGTCCGCGCACAGGGTGAGGCCGCCTGCGAGCAGCCGCTCGATGACATGCAACTGGCGTCGTACCTGATGTATCCGAAGCAGACGGTCGAGTACCACGCGCATGTGCGCGCCTATAGCGATACTTCGGTGCTGCCGACTCCGGCCTATCTGTACGGCCTGCAGCCCCAGGAAGAAGTGGCCGTCGACATTGCGGCGGGCAAGACGCTCCTTGTCTCGCTGCAAGGCACCCACCCCGATGCCGAAGAGGGCGTGATCAAGGTCCAGTTCGAGCTGAACGGCCAGTCGCGCACGGCCCTGATCGAGCAGCGTAGTACCGTCAGCGTCGCCACGGCCCGACAGGGCCGCCAGGTTGCCGATCCCGAGAACCCGTTGCACATCGCCGCGCCGATGCCGGGCTCGATCGTGACTGTGGCGGTGCAGCCCGGACAGCGCGTGGCAGCCGGCACGACGCTGCTCGCGCTGGAGGCGATGAAGATGGAGACCCATATCGCGGCCGATCGCGACGGCGAGATCGCTGCCGTGCACGTCAAGCCGGGCGACCGCGTGGCAGCGAAGGATCTGCTGATCGAGTTGAAGGGTTAAACGGTCGAAGGGGGGCGTTAGAGGGAAGGGCGTTCGGCCAGACGCAAAAAAGGCCCGCCAAGGCGGGCCCGTAATGACGAAGGAAACCTCCGTCGTGGAGCGTGTCTGGTATGCGCTTGCCGATCAGAAGCGATGGCGGATGCCGATGATCGCGCCGAACTGGTTCTGGCCCGCACCGACCTGCTCGGTGGCGGCCGTCAGCGTGGTGGCGTTGGCGTTCAGCGACGGGCCGAAGCCGGAGAGTCCCATGGCCGATCCGTTGCTGTTCTGAGCGTAGGCGGCAATGGCGTAGAGGTCCGTACGCTTCGAGAATGCATAGGTACCCGAAAGCACGAAGCTGTACGGATCGCCGCTGCTGTTGCGCACGTCGGTGTAGTAGGCAGCGCCGGTCACGGTGACCGCAGGCGTCACCTGATAGCTCGCGCCAAGCCAGTACAGGTTGGTGCGCAGCGAACTGGTGGCGAAATCGCCGTAGTACCAGCGATAGCCGGCAAAAGCCCGGCCACGGCCGAAGTTGTAGCTGGCGCCGATGCTGGCGCGGCGCTCGCGGTTGTCATCGGTAGCAACGGTGCTGCCGCGCACTTCGTCGTAGACCACGCGCGCCGACAGCGGTCCCGCATCGTAGCCAGCCGCGGCCGACCAGTTGCGGCCAGCCTTGTAGTCGCCCGGAATCTCGCCGCCGGCCTTGCTGTCGTAGCCGGTGCTGTAGAACAGCCCGTAGTAGACCGCGCCAAGCTTGCCGGTCAGCTTCAGCGAGTTGTCGGCGCGCCCCGACATCCACTTGTCGTGCATCAGCACCGAATAGCGTGTGGCGATGGCCATCGGGTCATACGTGAGCGAGAAGTCATACAGCACGGTCTGATGACGACCCAGCGTCAGCGATCCGTACTGGTTCTGCAGGCCCACGAATGCCTGGCGGCCGAACAGCCGGCCGGCCTGGTTGGCGTTGCCGGTGTCCAGGTCGAATCCGTTCTCCAGCGTGAAGATGGCTTTCAGGCCACCGCCAAGATCTTCGCTGCCACGCAGGCCCCAACGCGAGGTCGACAGGTTGCCGGCCGACAGGCGGACAACGCTGCTGCTACCGCCGGCGGAGTTCGGTACGTGGGTCAGGTATTCCACGCCGGCATCGACTACGCCATAGAGCGTAATGCTGCCGTCGGCGTGGGCCGTGGCGGGCAGTATGGGCAGAATGGCCAGAGCGGCCAGGCAGGTTATACGGGTCTTCATGCTTCGTGATCCTTGTTATCAGACGCACGCACGCCTCCTTGCGGGCTCGGGCGCGGTGCGGCGTCAGGAATATAACGAGAGGAGGCGAAGCAAAGAAGAGTGGAATCGGTGACAGTTTGTTCGTGGCTGTGAACAATGCCGGGCCGCAGCCCAGTTGGGTTTCGAAACTAGTCGCCGACTGGCGGTTTCAAATTTCTCCCATGGACGCCTTGCGCGTCTTCCGTTAGAGGCGCTTCTTGCGCCCTCGCACGAGTCACCAAACCGTTTCAGTTTTCCGTTCAGGAGTAGCGCCAGGTCAGTAGGGCTACGTCAATCAGTCCTATCAGCGCATTGTCATACGACGTCGAGTCGCAGCGACATGCGCGGCGCTTCGACGCCACGCATGTCTCCAACGATGTCCGCTACTTCTTCAGCAACGGGCATTGCGACTTCGAAGGCGGAATGAAGGCCTGGTCTCCAGGCACCGTGGCCAGTAGCTTGTAGTAGTCCCACGGATACTTCGATTCCTCGGGCTTCTTCACTTCGAACAGGTACATGTCGTGCACCATGCGACCGTCCTCTCGGATGCGTCCGTTCTTTGCGAAGAAGTCGTTGATCGGCGTGGCTTTCATCTGCTTCATGACCGCCGCGGTCTCGTCGGTACCGGTTGCCTGTACAGCCTTCAGGTAGTGCGAGACCGATGAGTAGACGCCGGCCTGGCTCATGTTCGGCATCTTCTTGACCTTCTCGAAATACCGGCGTGACCACGCGCGCGTGGCGTCGTTCATGTCCCAGTAGAACGCCTCGGTCAGCACCAGCCCCTGCGCAGTCTTCAGGCCGATGGCGTGGATGTCGTTGATGTAAAGGAGCAGCCCGGCCAGCTTCTGATTGCCGTTACGTGTCAGGCCGAACTCGGATGCGGCCTTGATCGCGTTGACGGTGTCGCCACCGGCGTTGGCCAGTCCCACCACCTGTGCCTTGCTGGCCTGGGCCTGCAGCAGATACGAGGCGAAGTCGCTCGTGTTGAGCGGATGCCGTGCGGCGCCCAGCACGCGGCCGCCGGCCTCATTGACCACGGCGGTGGCCGATTGCTGCAGGGTATGGCCGAAGGCATAGTCAGCTGTCAGGAAGAACCATGTTTTGCCGCCACGCTCGACCATGGCGCGCGCGGTGGTGTTGGCCAGCGCGTAGGTGTCATACGCGTAGTGGACAGACACGGGCGTGCACAGGTCATTCGTGATGCGCTCCGTCCCGGGGCCCGAGAACACCACGATCTTGTTCTTCTGCTTGGCGACGTCCAGCACGGCCAGCGCGGGCGCCGATGCGGCCACGTCGAGGATCGCGTCCACGTGGTCCTGATCGAACCATTCGCGCGCCTTGTTGGCGGCGATATCGGCCTTGTTCTGGTGATCGACCACCACCAGTTCTATCTTCTTGCCAAGTACCTTGCCGCCGAAGTCGTCGATCGCCATCTGCGCGGCGGCGGCGCTACCGCGCCCGGTGACGTCCGAGTACAGGCCGCTCATGTCGAGCAGTAGTCCGATCTTGACGACATCGTCGGAGATACCGGGCTTGGGCTGCGCGTGGACGTGCGTGGTCACGCTGGTGAATGCCGCTGTGACCAGTACCGCGGCAGCGAGCTTTTGTGCTTTTGTTTTCATGCGTCTCCTCCTTGGTGTTCGGGTGTCCTTTCGGGTTCTTCTGGTTTTCCGCTCTCCCACGCGTGGGAGAGCGGAGCAAGTCAGACCGTCGCGATCGGCGTCGTCGGCGATCCCACAGCGCCTGGCAGCCTGAGTGGTGGCGCGGTCAGCATGAAGCGGGTGCGACGATGCGCGCGCAGCCAGTCGGCCAGTTCGCGCAGATACCAGAGTTCGCCAAGCGGCAATCCCAACTTGAATAGGCAGTGATGATGTAGCGGCAGCAGCGGGTGGGTTTTCGCGTCGGCCGGCGCCGGGCGTGCCGGATAGCGTTCGACGGCATAGTTGTCCGCGATCAGGGCGGCGATGCCGGCATCGGTGATCCAGTTGAGCAGGCGGTCGTCACGACCATCCAGGGCGCAGCAGCTGTGGTGCAGCACATTCTCGTCGGGCTCGCGTTGCATCGACAGCACCACCTCGGCAAAGCCGGTGCGCAGCAGGAGCATGTCGCCGCGTTCCACTTCCACCTGGTGTGTCTCCATCGCCCGCATCAGGTCTTCGTAGCCCACGTTGCGGTACCCGGTGCCGTAGACGTCGGCCAGATCGACCAGCACGCCTCGGCCTTGCATGCCCTTGACGGCGAAGTTCTCGATGCCGAGCGCATCGGCATGGCTGCCGTGGCCGTGGCCGCAATCGTGGGCTTCGAAGTGGTCATCCTCGGCGTAGTCCACGGGTCCAACGACATCGGCATTGGCTCGGTAGCCGTTGTAGTAGACCCGCTCCGGACGGCCGTCGCCGTCGGCGTCGAACAGCGCGCCAACGTGCGCCAATGAGTCCCACTGTGTCGAATACTGCAGACACAGCAATACCTGATCGTCGCTGATGACATCGGTGGCGGCAGGGTCCACCTTGGCCAGCGGGAAGTTCAGATAGGGGATGTCGTCGCGGAATGTCGGGCGCAACTGAGGTGGGTGGCGTCGCGGATTGAGCTTGTTGCCACCAGGGTAATCGAGCGGTAGCGAGAGGCAGAAACTGATGCCTGCCTGTATCTCTTTCGCCCCTCTGATCACCTGCTCGGGCCCGATCAGATTGACGCGGCCAAGTTGATCATCGGGCCCGAATTCGCCCCAGTTGGAGCCTTCTGGACGCTGCTTCCAACGCATGCTTCGTGTCTCCTCTTGTTGGATTGATGCTTCGCCTTGATAACCGGCAGGGTCTCGCCATGTTGCGCGTTTATAGACGAAAAGGCGACGCAAGATCATTTTGCGTCGCATCAAAACCATAAGGAGGCATGGCCGCGCAAGGCCGGATCCGGGAGGACCGGAAAGCAAAACGCCGGTCTCGTGGACCGGCGTTTCGACAAGGTGACGGTGCTTGCAGCGTCTGTGGCGCGTCAGGTGGGGTGATCTTCCGCGCGAGCGCCAGCAGCGGAGTCGAGTAGTTGTTGCTGCTTGAGCAGCGGGTCATTCTTGAGTACCCAGCGGGCACCGAAGGCCAATGCAACGATGCAGGCCAGCATATACGCAACTATCGCAGTGAGAGTAAGCATGATCTTCACAGGAAGCGGTTGCGACCGCAGTGCCAGCGTTCGGAACATGATTTGATCATGTAAACGTGGCGGGCCGGATGGGAACGGATTGTATGTGAGAGAAGACCTGAATCTGGCCGGAATCCGCCTGAAATTTTCTGTATGCCGATCTAAGCGCATTTAATATCGGCGAAATATACGGTGCGCCCGGGTCCGGAACCTCCACGGCGGGGCGGCGAGGTTACCGTCCCGCGACCCATCCGAAGTCAGAGGAAACATCCCATCTGGAACTGCGTCGCACGGGCGGCGTTCACCGCCTCACGGTAGCGGTCTGCCCGGCTCCAGTATTCGGTGTGCTCCATGGCCCATTCCGTGCCTCGGATCTGGTAATCGAGAACGCGGCACTGGTTCCAGAACGCATTCATCAAGCGCCAGTCCTGCTCGGCGTCGCGTTCGTCCCAAGCCTGGATCTGCTGCGAAATCTGCGCCTGATGTTGCAGGTAGGCCAGCTCAGCCTGTCGCGCCTTGGGGGTGGCGCGGGGGACGGTGACCACGTTGCCGCGCATGGTCCGGGTCGTGTTGGTGTAGCCGGCGGGGCATGAGGGCGTTGCCGTATAGAGCGTGTCCTGGCTGCTTTCACACTTGGTGACGGCAGTCGCGGCGCCCGCGCCTGTAGCGGTCAGCGTCAGCAGCATCACGGCAATGAGTCTGGACATGATGGCGCCTCCGTTGCATCTCAATGCCATCAATGTAGGCAGCGCGCCGGCGTACCGCCAAGACCGGCGTGGTATCCAGATATTTCAAGCGATGGTGGCGGTTGTGCGGCGCCGCAGCAAGATGCCTGCCCGGCCGTTACAGCCCGCCAGGCAACAGGTGCCAGATACCTTCCACCTCGCGTGCCAATCCGTCCGCCTCCAGCTTGCGCAGATGTGCCAGCAGCGAGCGTTGGGCGATCGGATGCTTGCCCGGAGGCACGTCGTCGTAGACGCTGGCGAGCAGCGTGGCGAGATCCGTCGGGGCCAGCGCGCGCAGCGCGTTCATGACCTTGGCTTCACGTTGCTGGCGGTGCCGGATCAACAGGCGGATCGCGTCATGCGGCCGGCCCATCAGGAAGCCATGACCGGGGGCAATCCACTCGATGTCTTCATCGAGCAGCGCCCGCAGGGACCCCAGGTATGCACGCATATCGCCATCGGGCGGGTTGATCACGACGGTCGAGCCCTGCATTACGTGGTCGCCCGTGAACAGCGTCTTCTCTTCCTCGAGCAGATAGCAGAGATGGTTCGAGGCATGGCCCGGGGTGTGGACCACGCGCAGCGTCGTCTGGGGCCCAAGGGCGATACGGTCGCCGTGACGTGGCATGTGGTCGGGCGCGAAGGTCGGGTCTTGCCGGTCGGTTGCGGCCGTGACCAGCCCGATGACCGGCGCGCCCGTGGCGGCCCGCAGTCGCACGGCGCCCGGCGAATGGTCCATATGCGTGTGCGTGGCGAAGATCCATTTGACGGGGCCTGGCGCGGCGGCCATGACGGCGTCGAAGTGGGCGGGATCGTCGGGACCCGGGTCGATCACGGCCCAGGTGTTGTCCGCACCGGCCACGAAGTACGTATTGGTGCCCGGCCCGGTCATGACGCTGCCGTTATTGGCCGTCACGCGCCAGACGCGATCGGACAGTTTTACGGCATGGCCCGGCTCCAGCGCATAGCGGCCGTGCCCGGCGCCATCGGGGTCGATGCGGGAGATTTCCGCATACGGTGCCTCTTCCGGCATCACCGGGCGCTGGCCCTTGGGTCCGCTCGCCAGACGTGGCATGACCAGGGGGATGTTGCGCTGCTGCTGCGCGAAATCGAAGCAAGTCTGTGCGTTCTGGAAATGCGCGATCGACTGCAGGATCCTGCGCGTGGCATTGACCAGCGTGAAATTGCTGGCCGGGTCGATAGCCTCGGCCGGACGCAGCCAGCGGTGCTCCACGGCTTCCACACCATCGTGGAGAGCGGTCTGGCCCGAGGGCAGCATGGCCATGAAGAAGCGCGTGTCGAAGCGCTTGGGCAGTCCGGGTGGCGTGAGCCAGTAGGCGCTGTACGCCAGTCGGTCGACGGCCAGCCGCAACCCAAGCATCTCGCAAACGTGCGCCAGCCCCTTGCCACCGTAGCCGGCCGCCTCGCGCAGTTGGCGACGCACGCTTTCCGCCAGGCTGTCGAGTTGCACCAACTGCCCGCGCGTGTCGTAGGCGAACAGCAGGTTGGCTTCCTCGAACGCTTCTCGCACCGCGCATAGGTAGTAGTCGAGCCCGTTCGCCGCGACACTGAGCCGCGCGCTGGCCGCTGAGTCCTCGAGTCCGCTGCACAGGCTGTGCAACGTGGCGTCCTGCGGGTCGAGCGTGCCGCCGGGAAACACGAAGGCGCCGGCGCTGCGATCGTCGTCGCGCTGCGGGCGGCGCATCATCAGCACCTCCATGCCGCGTGTTCCGTCACGCAGTACGAGCATGCTGGCGGCGGCGCGCATGGCCTTGGAACGGGCAACCGGGGAAGTGGGATCGGGGAGGGTGGTGGACATGATGGACTGCGCGGGAAGTCTCTGCGGATTCTTGTTCTAGGTCGCCAAGCATACCTCAGCGAATGTGCCCGGAACCGTGCAACTAGGGAAGTTACTGGGGAAACAGCGTCATTTGCCCGGTCAGCAATGTCTCGAAATCGTCGTCCAGGAACGGCAGGATCGCATCGGCAATCGGCTGCAACTGTCGTGTGACGTAGTGCTCATAGTCGATTGGCGATGCGCGTGTTTCCAGTGGTTCGGGGCCGGCCATCGTCATCAAGTAGCTGATCCAGCCACCGCGCTGGTACTGCCGCGGCCTGCCGTGCAGTACGTTGTACTCGTCGGCGATGCGTGCCGCCCGTACGTGCGGTGGCACGTTGCGCTGGTATTCGTCGAGCTGGCGGCGCAGGCGCTTACGGTAGATCAACTGCTCGTCGAGTTCGCCGGCTAGCGTGCGGCGCACGGTGTCGCGCACATAGTCCCGATAGGGCTCGCGGTTAAAGATCTTCGCGTAGAGCGTCTGCTGGAACTGCTGCGCCAGCGGTGACCAGTCGGTGCGCACGGTTTCCAGGCCCTTGAACACCATCTCGGCCGTGCCGTCGGCGCGCATCACCTGGCCCGCGTAGCGCTTCTTGCTGCCGAGATCGGCGCCACGGATGGTCGGCATCAGGAAGCGCCGGAAATGGGTCTCGAACTGCAGCTCGAGCGCGGACTCCAGGCTGTAGGTCTGCCACAGATGATCTCGCCACCAGTCGTTCACGTAGGCCACCAGGCTGCGGCCGATCTGCGCGGCGTCGGCCTCGGACCGCGCGCGACGCAGCCACACGAACGTGGAGTCGGTGTCGCCGTAGATCACCTCGTAGCCCCGGGCCTCGATAAGCGCGCGCGTCTGGCGCATGATCTCGTGGCCGCGCATCGTGATCGACGACGCCAGTCGTGGGTCGAAGAAGCGGCAGCCGCTGGAGCCCAGCACGCCGTAGAACGCATTCATGATGATCTTGAGCGCCTGCGAGAGCGGCTTGTTCTTGTCTCGCTTGGCGGCTTCGCGGCCTTGCCACACGCGCGCGACGACGGCCGGCAAGCAGTGCTTCGTGCGTGAAAACCGCGCGCCCCGGAAGCCGGGCACCGAGTCGGCGTCGTCTGGGTGGGCCAGACCCTCGACCAGCCCGATCGGGTCGATCAGGAACGTGCGGATGATCGACGGATACAGGCTCTTGTAGTCGAGCACGAGCACCGATTCATAGAGTCCGGGGCGGGAGTCCATGACAAAGCCGCCAGGGCTGGCTTCCGGCGCCTTCTCGCCAAGATTCGGCGCGACGTAGCCTTGCCGATGCATCAGCGGCATGTAGAGATGCGTGAAAGCCGCGACCGAACCGCCGCTGCGGTCCGCCGGCAGGCCGGTCACCGTCGCGCGTTCCAGCAGGAAGGAGAGCAGTTCCGTTCTCTCGAAAATGCGTGTGACCAGCTCGCAGTCTCGGAGGTTGTAGCGGGCCAAGGCCGGCTTGTCCTCGGCGAACATCCGGTCGATCGCATCCATGCGGTCGTACGGGTTGTCGATCGCCTTGCCTTCGCCCAGCAGCGTCCGGGCCACGGATTCGAGACTGAACGACGGGAAGTTCCAGGTGGCCGAGCGAAGGGCCTCGATGCCGTCGATGATCAGCCGGCCCGCCGCTGCCGCGAAGTAGTGCTGCTGCTGGTTGTGCTCGCGCCACTCCAGTTCCGCGCCGCCACGACCCAGGCGCAACGGAATCTGGTACTGGTGCGCGTGCTCACGCAGCACACGCAGGTCGAACTGCACCAGATTCCAGCCGATGATCGCGTCGGGATCGTGGCGAGCCAGCCAGTCATTGAGCGCCTCCAGCAGCAGAGGACGGGTTGCGCGGTATTCCAGCGCGAAGTCGATATCCGCTGCCGGTTGCGCGGGGGTGGGGCCCAGCATGTAGACCTGCCGCTCGCCACAGCCCTCCAGCGCGATGGAATAGAGTTCGCCGAAGGCATTGGTTTCGATGTCGAGCGAGACCAGGCGCAGCTTGGGCCGGTAGTCGGCCGCCGGCTTCATCTGGGCATCGCGCAGCACGCCATCCGCCCCGGGCTGGCCGTCGAACCAGACCGGGGCGGTAATGAACCGCTCCATCAGATAGCGCTCGGGCGGGCGGACGTCGGCCTCGTAGACGCTGACGCCTGCGTCGCGGAGCGCCTTTTCAATCCGCATGAGCTGGCGGTGCTGGTCGCAGTAGATCCCTATCACCGGGCGTCGCTGGAAGTCCTGCAAGTTCAGCGGGCGGAACTCGACATCGCGCTCGCCACGCAGCAGCGCCTCGGCCGTCTCGCGTTGCGCGGCCGGTATGAACGCCGTGGATGGCTGCCGGGGCAGGCGCAGTCGGCGCGGGCCCTCATCGGTGGCGAGCCAGAACTCGACTTCCGTGCCTGCGGGCGTGTCGCGCCAGTGTCGGGTCAGGAGAAAACCCTGCTGTAGTGCCAACTTCGAAACCTTCGGGGGCCTGTATCTGGCGGGAATTCTAGCGGACGGACCGAACTTAAATCACAACACGAATGATTTCACTTGCCTGAGGCGTCAAACGTGGGTGATATCGGCGATTGTGAACGGCTAGGCGGATGCATGGAGATGATGGATTCACTGATACCACGGGGAGCGAAGCGAAGCAGCCGCGGCAGGTCCGCCGCCGTGTCATGGATCGCGCTGCTGTGGTGGCTGACCATGCCTTTCGCCACGTGGGCTGCCGAGGCGCCCACGTCACCTGCGGCACCGCCCGCCGATCTGGTGCTGATGAACCTGCCGGTGGTGACGCTTCGCGCGGAACTTGGAGGCACGCCCCCCGCGGTGCGGGTCGCCCGCGCGCAGGAACGGTTCGACAAGCTTGACCGGCGCGAGCTTGGCGAACCCGTGACTCAATTGTCGGGCCGACTGGGCAACGTTTCGGGCGTGGCAGTGCAGGTCGGTAACCGCATCCTGTTCTCGGTCGTCGATGGCGATCTGGACCCCGAACAGCCAGGGCAGACCGTGGAGTCCGTGGCTGCCACGGCCGCCGCGCAACTCCAGACTGCGCTCGATGCCCGCCGCGACCAGTTGCACTGGCCCACCATCCTGCGTGGCACAGGCTACTCGCTGGCTGCGCTGCTGCTCCTGCTAGGCCTGTTGTGGTCCATCGCGCGCGGCCGCCGTCGGCTTGATCTGATGCTCCGCCGCGCGCTGGAGTCACGCTTGCGCACGCGGACGTCGGGTCGTTTCGACTGGTCCGGCGCACTGCTGCAGCTTGCCAACAGCATCGCGCAGATCGTCGGCGCGGCGCTGATCGCGCTACTCATCTTCCTGTGGCTCGATTTCGCGCTCGAACAGTTCCCGCTGACCCGACCGCTGGGCCAGCGCATGGGGGCGTTCCTGCTTGGCCTGCTGGGGCATGTCGGCACGTCGATGCTAGACGCCGTCCCGGGGTTGGTGACCGTGGCGGTCATCCTGCTTATCACACGCGCCGTGCACAAGCTGGTGGTCGCGATCTTTATTGCGGTGCAGCGAGGCCAGGTCACGGTGCCCGGCATGCACCCGGAGACCGCCGGCGCAACGCGGCGCATCGCGTCGACCGTGGTCTGGGCGCTGGGGCTGACGTTTGCGTATCCGTACATTCCGGGCTCGCAGAGCGATGTATTCAAGGGCCTGTCGGTACTGTTCGGGTTCATGGTGACGCTGGGATCGGCGAATATCGTCAACCAGATCATGAGCGGCATGGTGCTGGTGTATTCGCGCGCGCTCCGGCGCGGCGACATGGTCGATATCGGCGGCACGATCGGCACCGTGACGTCACTGGATTCGCTGTCGGTCAAGATCGTCAACGTGCGGCGCGAGGAAGTGACGCTGCCGAACGCGGTGGTGGTCGGCAGCGCGATCCACAATTACTCTCGCCGGGGTGGTTCGGAAGCGAATATGGGCGCGCTGGTCTCCACGTCGGTCACCATTGGCTATGACGCGCCTTGGCGCCAGATCCACGGCATGTTGATCCGCGCGGCCGCCACCGTGCCGGGGCTCGGCAACAATCCGCCCCCTTACGTGCTTCAGCGTGGTCTGCAGGACTTCTACGTCGAATACGAACTGTTCTGTTCGATTGACGACCCGCGGCGGCGCTTCGAGCTCCTATCGGTCCTGCACGCGGCGATCCAGGACGAGTTCAATCGCAACGGGGTACAGATCATGTCGCCGCACTACATGGACCAGCCCCCCGCGCCCGTGGTGGTATCGCCAGACAATCAGTACGCAGCGCCAGGCGTGGAGAAGACGTAACCGTAGTCCCTCAGCACGTCAGCGCGGGGATTTCAGCAAGGCGCCGTGGAACACGACTGGCCCGCTCGGTCCATCCGGATTGGTGGACCCCCCGAGTGGCTCGATGCTGACCGCCAGGGTCGGCACGTTGGCGGGCAGCGTGGCCAGCGGCAGGCGAACCTGGCGCGCGCGGCCAATCACGCCCAGCGATTGAGGCTTGCCATCCACGGGGAGCGCCCAAAGCTGGAGGACCTGCTGGTTTGTCAGCTTCAGGTCGTCGAGCCTGCGAACCACCAGGGCGGGGCCAGTTGGATCCCAACTGACCAGCATGGCAGCCCGGGATTGTTGCGACTGCAGCAAGGCAACCACTGTGGAGGGACTGGGCCGTCGCTCGGGCCCGAGGCCTATGGTGGCAATAACGGCGATCAGCGCGATGACCGTCATCGCCGCCGTGGCGCCACGCCAGAAGCTCGCGGCCTGCCAGACATGACGCCAGCCAGTCGTGCGTGTCGGCTGTGCCTCGGGGGGATCGGCCTTCCAGCCTAGCCGTCGCTCGATGCCGCACCAGACGGCTTCTACGGGAACGGCCCGCGCCTGCAGTTCGGCCACCCCAGCCAATCGTGCCTGCCAATGGGCAATCGCCACGCGCACGGCGGGTTCCTGGCGCGCCATTTGCTCCATGCGGCGGCGCGCGCCACCGCGCAGCACGCCCAATGCGTACTGGGCGGCCATGCGGTCGAGCAGGTCAGGGTGGCGCGCAAGATTCATGGCGTGGCCTCCAGGCAGGCGCGCAGCTTCTCCAGACCACGGCGGATCCACGATTTGATCGTGCCCAGCGGCACGCGCAGCCGCGCGGCCAGTTCGGCATGGCTGAGGTCCTGCAGGTAAGCCAGCACTACCGCCTCGCGTTGCGGGCCGTCCAGGCGCTGCAGGCAACGGTTCAGCGCGCGGGCCTGTTCGCTGGCCTGCGCCAGTTCGGCCGGGCCATCGTGTTCGTCTGCGAGATCGGCTTCCGGGGTGTCTTCCAGGGAAGCGGCCGATGCCAGCCGCGCCGTATGCGCCCGGCGCAGGCAGTCGAGCGCCCGGTTGCGCACAATCGTCGTCATCCACGTCATCGGGGCGGCCACTTGCGGTCGGTAATCGGCGGCGTGGTGCCAGATGCTGACAAAACTCTCCTGCACCACGTCCTCCGCCCAGTCACGCCTGCGAGTGATACGCAGCGCGAGCCCGAACAGTTTCGGCACGACTTGATCGTAAAGCGCGCGCAGCGCCAGCCGATCCCCCAACGCCACCCGGCCGAGCAATACATCAAGCCCCGTGGACGTATCGGGCGATGAAGAAGGAGGTTCCGGGGACAGGGCCACGCGGCGCTCCAGGCGGATGGGGTTGGCCGGATTATAGGCAGCGGGGAGTCAGCGGTGCATCCGCCGGGTGGATGGCTGCGTATAAGCCGATAACGCACGGGCAATGTGCTTCGCCCGCTAGCGCTCATCGCCCAAATCAAGGAGGGTTCCCATGAAAACCAAGCCTGACCTGTCTTTGCCGTTCGCCGGCGCCACCTGCGACGCCGGCGACGCCGACCTTGCTCCCGATCTGGTCCGCCGCGGCTGGCTCAAGGCACCGGGCGCATTCGCACTCGGGTCGCTGGCCGTGATGTCGCTTGGCGAGGCCATGCCCGCCTGGGGGCAAACGCATTCCACCAGCACAAAAGACGACATCAATATCCTCAACACGGCACTTGGCCTGGAATACCAAGCGATCGCTGCTTACCAGGTGGGCGCCGAAAGCGGGCTGCTGCAAAAGCCGGTGCTCGACACCGCCGTCAAGTTCCAGACGCACCACAAGGCCCATGCGGATGTGCTGGCCAACACGGTGATGAAGCTGGGCGGCACGCCGGTCAAGACCCGGAAGGCCAGCGAATACAACTTCCCGGCTGCGGATCTGAAAACCCAGGCCGATGTCCTGCGTTTCGCAGCCGGGCTGGAGAAGGGTGCTACTGCTGCCTACCTGGGCGTACTGCCGAGTTTCCACAACCGGGAACTTGCCAAATCCGCCGGCAGCATCCTTGGTGATGAGGCCATGCACTGGGCGGTTCTGCTGAGCGTGCTGGGCGAGGACCCGGTGCCGGGGGCGTTCGTGGGTTGACGAGGGAGCGGGAGTGAGTGGCCCGACCCAGCCATAGGCTGGGCGAGCCATCACACTTAATGGGGCGGAGGAACCGTCGCGGGGAATAGCGCGGTGCACCTCCTGATTGGGTACAGGCGGCCTGGACACTACTGAGCCACGCGCCTGTTATTACTTTTATCCTTCGCCCCCGTCTTTCTCCGAGATGGATTGCATATCCCCGTTGTACCAATCCACGCGACGTGTCACCGTCATAATGCTGGCCAGCACCAGGAAGAGCAGGGTCGAACCCAGCAGTAGCGCGTTGTCCTCGGAAACCAGAATGCCGTACAGCGCGCCATACAGCGCAGCAATCAACGCCGCGAAACTCGCGCCTCGGCGCCAGCTGTGGAGGACGAATGTCAGATAGAAGGCGAGCAGTCCGATGCAGGCGGCACTCGCGGCCAGATAGGCGAACAGGAATGTCACGTGCTCGGAAAGGCTGACGAGCATGAGGAAGAACAGGGTCAGCGCCAGTCCAACCAGCAGGTACTGGATCGGATGAATCCGCAGGCGCTTGATCTGCTCGAATACATAGAAGCCGGCGAAGGTCAGCAGTACGAACAACAGCCCATACTTGATGGCACGCTCGACGCGTACATAGCCGTTGACCGGGTCAATCAGCGTGACGGAGATGGACTCCGCCGCGTTCGCCGGGGCCGTCACGGATGGTTGTGTACGCTCGCCATTCTCTATGGGCAGAAGGCGTTCTCGCACGTGGGTGTTGAGCGCGCTGACCGACCATTCGGCGCGAAAGCCACTGGCGTCCACCGTGCGCTGGCGTGGCAGGAAGTCGCCATCGAAACTTGGGTGCGGCCATGCGGATCGCATACTGAACGTATTCATGTCCGCGACCGGCGCGAACGCGATGGAACGGCTTCCAAGCAAGGAAAGCGTGAGCGAGAACGGCACGACGCGCGCGTCGGCGGGCTTGCCGGCCGCACCGCGGAGGTCGAGGTCCGCATGGAGCCCCTGGCCCAACCCATTGAGTTGCGCGCCTTGCTCCATTTCCAGCGACTTTCCGGCGAGTTGCATGACCGGCGCCGCAGCAAGGCCACGCATGTCGGACACGCCCAGTGCCACGAACGGCTCGCCCAGTTCGAAGCGGACATGCCCGGCGGATTTCTCGAATGCAGTGGCCGCCTTCAGGTCAGGCAAGGCGAAGGTGCCCGTCCACTGGCTCGCCGCCTCATAAACAATCGCCTTGTGGATGCCTCGGTACCGTTCGCTGGGCTTGATCTCGGTTTGAACCTGGAGGGACTTCGGGAAGACCAGCAACTGTCGCGTGACCTCCCGGTACTGCGTCTGTGTTTTGCGGCCCTTGGCATCCTTTGCCTCGGATTCCACGAGGACTTCCTTGTAAGGCAGGACGATGATCGGGCCATTCAAGGTTTGCGGGCCGGCATAACTACGCCAGATGCTTTGCTCGGCGGACTCCTGGAGCTGGCTGCGCTCCTCCACTAGATTGAAGACCATCTGCAGGGCGGCCCACAGCACCAGGATCAGGCCCGCCGCGACCAGAATCTTGTAGGGATACGAGCGAAAGTTTTTCATGACTGTCTTGCGAGTGAAGATGCAGCAAGACTAGCGATCGCGGGTGAGGAGGGCGTGTGGTTGGCGTGAAGCCGTTGTGAAGGCTGCGCTCCGTCTTTCGCGTTACGTCATGTGTTGCGCGTCATGCGGAGATGGGCAGGACCATCACGGCGCTGGCGCCACCGCCCTCTCTGTTGGTAACGGTAGCGCTGCCGTGGTGCAGCAGGGCAACTTCGCGAACCAGACATAGGCCAAGCCCGGTGCTGCGCTCGCCGCCACCGGGGCGGGGCAGGGAATAGAAGCGCTCGAACAGCCGCGAAAGCGCGTACTCGGGGATGCCGGGCCCTCGGTCCTCGATCCTGAGCATGATCTGATCCTGATGGGGTCCGGGTTCCAGCACCACGTCGACGTCGGTCCCCGGCGGCGCGAAATCCAGGGCATTCTCGATCAGGTTGACGATTGCCTGCCGCAGCAGGAACACGTCGCCGGAGACGTCGAAGGATTGTCCCTGCGCCGCTGGCTGCCAATGCAGGCTTACGCCGCGTTGGCGCGCCCGTGGCTCAAGAGACGCAAGAATATGCTCGATCTCCTGCGCCAGCCGCACGGGTTCGCGCTTCTCCAGACGCTGGCGTTGTTCGACTTCGGCGAGTGCCAGAAGCTTGCGGATCAACAGATCGAGCCGTTGTGCCTGATTGCGGATATTGCCGAGAAAGCGCTGGCGGTCTGCCGTCGGCATGTCCTCCTGAAGCAGTTCCGCCGCGCCGCCGATGGCCGCGAGCGGGCTCTTCATTTCGTGCGTCAGCGTGTGGATATAGTGCTCAACGTACTGCTTGTCTTCCAGTCGCACACGCATGGTTTCCACCGCTCGGCCGAGTTCCGCGAGTTCGCTGGCGCCGCGCAAGGGCATCTCGGCGCGCTCGCCGGCCGCTACGGCCCGCGCATAGCGCTGCAGCTTGCGCAGCCCGTGCACGAGCCAGAGCGTGCAAACCAGGCCGATGACCGCGGCGCCGCCGATCAGCAACAGCCCGTACATCAGGATAGTGCGCTGACTGCGCGCGATGAACGGTGCCACGGTCTGGTTCGGCTTGGCCACGGTCAGCACGCCGATGATCCGTTCGCCGTCGCGGATCGGGGCCGCCACATACATGACCGTGCTGCTGTCATCGTTGGGGTCGGAGGGCGTGCTGCGAGCGCCATACTTGCCCTGCAGGGTCAGGTAGACATCGTTCCACCGGGAGTAGTCTTGCCCGACCGCCGCGCCGGACGAGTCGAAGCGGACGATGCCACGATCATCGGTGATGTAGATGCGGTAACCGACGGCACCCTTGTGCATCCCCCACACGCTGGCTTCGACGGGCTGCTCATGCAGCCGCGCCAGACGATTCGCCAAATTGCCGTCGGCGAGATGACCGCTCTTGAAATCGTCGGTGGCCAACACGGCGAGGACGTTGGCGGTGTCCACGAGGGTATCCTCCATGGCCTGACGCACGCCAGGTTTCACTTCCTGGACAAACACGCGCAAGGTCAGGAACGCTGCCAGCCCGACGATAAGGAAGAAGCCAAAGAAGATGCGCAGGCCGATATGCATGGAATGCCCTTATCTTCCTTATCGTGATTCGAGTGAATAGCCCATGCCGCGATGGGTCCGGATCGGGTCGCCAGCGGGGTCGATCTCGCGGAGCTTGGCTCGGAGCGTCTTGACGTGCGTGTCGACGGTACGATCGACCGTATCGAGCGAATCGTGCCAGACCAGATCCATGAGCTGTGAGCGGGCGAAGATGCGCCCTGGGTGTTGCACCAGAAGCGCCAGAAGGCGGTACTCATAACGGGTGAGGTCTAGCCAACGGCCTCGATAGGCCAGGCGGGCGCCGTCAGTGTCATGGACGAAATTGGCTTCCTCCTGGACCGTCAGCGATGGGTGGGGGGAGTCGCCGGCGCCCTTGGCGCGACGGAGGATCACACGGACACGAGCGGCAAGCTCACGCGGCGAAAATGGCTTTACCACGTAGTCATCCGCGCCAATTTCGAGCCCGACGATGCGATCGATCTCCTCGTGCCGGGCCGTCAGGAAGATGACGGGAACGTCCGAAAACGTCCGCATCGAGCGGCAGACCTCGAAGCCGCTGATATCGGGCAGCCCAACGTCGAGGATAACGAGATCGGGGCGTCGTGATCGCACGCGATCCAATGCTTCACTCCCCAGCGTGCAAGTCTCGACCTGCATACCTTCCGTGCGTAGGGCGTACAGAATCGTGTCCGCAATGGCTGATTCATCTTCCACCACAAGTACGGCTGGCTGTTTCATCACACAAGTCTCGCTATCAGGTTCAAATCTTTGCCGCGACGCCGCGTTTATGGAAATAGATGCGTTCCGCGGCCCATCGCAAAGGCGCCGAATGCAACAGGACATCGAACGCCCAATCCGACTGGAAATGGTCGAACGCCCAACGTAGCACCCGCTTGGTCCGAAAACGCGGCGCGCTCTGTTCGGCCACTTGCTCTGGCGTTGCGGCGCCGGTCTGAAGGTGCGCCGCGATGGCCCGCCCGACGGCTTCGCCATGCCGCCACGCCGCGTGAATGCCGCCGGCCGTCACCGGCGACACGATACCAGCCGCATCGCCCGTCAGCAGTACGCCATCCCGGGCCAACGGGTATACCGGCCCGCCACAGGGTATCAGGCCGGCACGGGTAGTGGTCGGCGCCGCGTCCTCCGGCACACCGAGCAGGTGCCGGACACGCCGAAGAAAACCGTCGATATCCGGCGCCGCCCGACGCCGTGGCGCATGGCGCAGCGCCAGGCCAGCTTGCACACCGGTGGGATTTTGGGCCACCCAACCGATATACCCAGGCGCGAAGTGCTTGCTGGCGAAGCAATGCAGGGCATCTGGATCGGAGAGTTGCAGGCCGGCAAACTCGTATTCGACGCCGTAGAGAAAGGCGTGACCTTGCCCGAGTCCGGCGATCTGGGCCACCCTTGACCTCGCGCCGTCGGCACCTACCAGGTACCGCGTGCGGCCGACGCCCGGCACGGACCATCCGGCACCGGATCGTGCCGCTTGACTGAAAGAGGTGTCGAGACGCAGGTCGACCCCGTGATCCACCAGTTCCGAGGCCAGCCAGCGCATCAGATTCGGTGTATCGGTGGTGAGAAAGTAGTAGCCGGGCGCCGCCAACGCGAGGCTGCGCAACGCCGGCGAATAGAGGCGAACCTTCTCGATGCGTCGCACGCAATCGGCAGGAGCGCGGCCGAGCCATGTCTGCTCGGCCGCCTCCTTGACCAGGATGCCAGTGGTGTGAAGCTTGCTCCCGGGGTCCGTCTTCCGCTCGAGCACCACCACGCGCAATCCCGCACGTGCCGCAGCCAGCGCGCAGGCGGCGCCTGCAAAGCTTGCGCCGACGACTACCACGTCATGGTCAAAATCCTGGGTTCGCGTCGCCATCTCGGTTCCTTCTTGGTGATTGGATGGCAGGGAGTATTTAGCGCGTGGGTGAAGGCAGGATGAGGTGAAGGTGAAGGGGGGAGGGTGCCGGGCACTTGGCACGAATTTGTAAGAGCGATTCGGTCAATGAGGCTTGGCAGGCCGATATCTGACTCTGTCGCGTTCAAATGAAGTAGTTGGGGCGGCTGGCCGGCCTCGTCCCGCACCCAGATGACTGCAGCCCTGATCGGCATACGCAAGACATGGCAGGTCGTCATGTGGAGCACAATGCAATCTCAACGCGATGCGTCAGGCAAAGCAAGGTGCGGCGGTAAAACGGCAAGGGGCGATCAATGGGACTCCTGGTGAATGGTGAATGGCAGGACAGGTGGTATGACACTACCTCCACCGGTGGCCGTTTCGTGCGTAAGGATGCGGCTTTCCGCAACTGGGTCACATGCGATGGCACGGCGGGACCCACTGGTATAGGTGGATTCCGCGCGGAGCCGGGCCGCTACCACCTCTATGTCAGTCTGGCTTGCCCTTGGGCACACCGGACACTGATCATGCGTCAACTCAAGGGGTTGGAGGACATGATCAGCCTTTCGGTCGTGCACTGGCTAATGCGCGAGGAGGGCTGGACCTTTGCCGACGGCCCTGGGGTGATACCAGACTCCGTCAGTGGCGCGCGCGTGCTGCATCAGGTCTACACATTGGCCAACCCAAAGTACACCGGCCGGGTGACCGTGCCTGTGCTGTGGGACAGGCAGCAGGCCACGATCGTCAGCAATGAATCGTCGGAAATCATCCGTATGATGAACAGCGCATTCGACGGGCTTGGGGCGAGGCCGGGGGATTACTACCCGCTTGATCTGCGCGCGCAGATCGATGCCGTCAACGCGCGGATCTACGACACCGTCAACAACGGTGTGTACAAGGCAGGTTTCGCCACCTCTCAGGCGGCCTACGAGGAAAGCGTGCGGTCGTTGTTCGATACGCTGGACTGGCTGGAGGCACATCTTTCCCAGCAGCGCTGGTTGGTCGGAAACCGCTTTACCGAAGCCGATATCCGGCTCTTCACCACACTGATCCGTTTCGACGCCGTGTACGTAGGGCACTTCAAGTGCAACCTGCGCCGAATCGTCGACTATCCGGCCTTGTCAGCCTATTTGCGGGATTTCTACCAACGGCCAGGCATTGCGGACACGGTCGATTTTCTGCACATCAAGGGCCACTACTATGAGAGCCATCGGATGCTGAACCCCACGGGGATCGTGCCGATGGGTCCAATGCTTGATTTGTCCTCGCCGCATGGGCGAGAGCGGTTGGGGCAGGACTGACCGTTTGCTTTTGGCCGGCGCTTGTTCGGGCATACGGCAGTGTGCGCGGGAACTTTGCGCATGCGCAAGCTCATTTCTGATGGCTCAGATTCGACGACCGACATTGGTAAGGGGGGGCGGCATGCTGGTCTCCCGCAATTGGTTTTCTGTGAGTTTCGTTTATCGTGTTGCTATTGCGATAAGAAAACTTATCGCAATGATGTCGCTAAGCGACAAACCAAAAGCCGACAAAGCTGGCGCAGGATCTGGGCGCCTCTCAGCCAATCGGTGTTGGTTCTTCGGCAGAAAGAGTGGTCTCCTACACGCCTGCGGAAACGCCGAAGTCGTATGGCCGCCCTTGGCCGGTACCCTTTTCCTTGCCGCCTGTGATAGTGGCGGTGGCGATCCTGGTAGCTACGTTGTTACAACGAACTCCTGTCTCCCGCCATGTCCGTCCAGCAGAGCACAATGGATGACCGTTGGCGTTGCGTACGGTATTCGAAGCAACTCATTAGATTCTTGTAACTCCGGTGTTACGGGTGACGAAGATGGGCTGGTTGCTCGCGCAGATGTACGAGGCGGTACTGGTGGGGGCGCCGGGGAGAGTTGCAGCGGGCCATGCTGCTGCAGGTGCTCTACAGCATTCGCTCTGAGCGCTAACTCATGGAGCAGATGCAGCAAAGCGGAGTAAGTCGATGCAGCGACGTCCGGTTTCCGGACTGTGAAATGCAGTACTCCCAGTCCTCATTGCCAACGCGATGAGGACCTTGGCAGCCATGTCAAGGAAGGTTTGCGCAACGCGAACTCACACAGATTTTGGGCGCATGGCGCCGGCCTGATCGTGCCCTACGCCTATTTTGCGATTGAGAGCTGTTCCCCTCCGCGTGTAACCGCATTTTTTCCATATAGCTGATATCGCGACGCTACGCGCCGGATCTCGTGGGGCTGCAATGCAACGCAATCTTGCTATCCACAAGTGAGCTGCCGAGACTGCCACGATGTGAATCGCGCCACTTTGACATCCAGGGGCGGAGTGGCCTGCTTCCGACGACTGGGCGAGGGCGCACGCCACTAGCAATAGCCGCTCCGCCCGCCTGGCTTAGGCTCGCCGCTTTTTATAGCGACAGAACCCGCTCAACTAAGCCATATCTACTGAGATTATTAGAAATTTAGGCAATGGCCTATAGAAGAAAATAGTAGATTGGCTACGATCACTCCATTCGAAACATTGTCATCTATTCGATGTGACATTTGTTTTTATAGCCAAATGACCTTGCCCCTGTTCCACG
>NZ_DDCI01000002.1:10224-11261 GCF_002335265.1 Cupriavidus sp. UBA2010 | reverse complement strand
GGAAACGCTGATCAAATCAGATTTGCGCATCACCCGCGCCGATCAACTGAGTTTTTGATGCAACCAGCCTGTTCTTGGCGACAATGCCCCAAAAATCGCCTTCAATTCCGGCCATTTTGGCCTGTTTTCACCCCATTACAGGGGTTCAAGACGCAATAACCCCATCAGTCGTTGCATAACACCGCTTTGCCAATACCAGATTGGCCAGCGCAAACAGACTGAACAGCTGGGCCTGATTCTTCTCCATGCCCCGGTAGCGTACCTTGCGGTGGCCAAACAGATTCTTGATCACATGGAACGGGTGTTCCACCTTGGCACGGATGCTCGCCTTGCAGTGCTCAATGCGTTGCTTGATCTGCTTCTCCGGGCCATCTTCCATTTTCTTGATGGTGCTGCGCCGTGTAGCTATCCGCAGCGGAGGGAGCGTGTTGCCATCCTCAGCAAGACGTTTGCCCAGACCCGTGTACCCGGCATCGGCATAAACAGGCTCTTTGTCGTCACGTAGTAGCTGCTCGGCTACCGTGATGTCCGCCTGATTGGCCGAAGTGGTTACCACGCTGTGCGTCAGGCCGGTTGCTGCATCAACACCGATATGGGCTTTCATGCCGAAATACCACTGGTTGCCTTTGCGTGTCTGCTTCATCGCCGGATCACGCTGCTTGGCCTTGTTCTTGGTAGAAGGTGCAGCGGCAATGATGGTGGCATCGACAATGGTCCCTTCGCGCATGAACAAACCACGTTCTGCCAGAGTGGCGTTGATCTCTTCGAAGATCCGTTGCGTCAGCGAATGCCTTTCCAGCAGGTGGCGGAAACGCAGCAGTGTTGTGGCATCCGGCACGCTTTCGATGGAGAGATCGATACCAACGAAATCACGCATCGCCTGACTGTCGTAAATCGCATCCTCAAGGGCCTCATCAGCCAGGCCGTACCACTGCTGCAAGAAGTAGATTCGCAGCATGCGTGCCAGTGGAGTCGGTGGACGGCCACGCTTGCCGGCAGCGTCTGGGTAATACGAGGGCGACAGGGCATCCAGCAGG
>NZ_DDCI01000002.1:0-9857 GCF_002335265.1 Cupriavidus sp. UBA2010 | reverse complement strand
GGCTGATTTGTGCAGCGTTTCCCTTGTGCCCAAGCCCGCCCCCAGCGCACCTGCGTCTACACCGGCACAGTCGCCCACGCCCACCTCCGGCGATGCTTTCCTGTTCAGTGGCAACCGGCACGAGACGGTGCCACGCAAGTTGTTCCTCGACCGTCGCTTGACGCCGCTGGAACGAAACGCCTGGCAAGTGTTCCGGCTGATGCTCAACGACGATGGCGTAACCGCATTTCCCACCTACGAGCAGTTGCGGCCCTGGCTGGCGTCCATGCCCTGCGCAGGCCAGGCCTCGCATGAAACCGTGGCACGGGCGCTGACACTGATGCGCCTGACTCGCTGGCTGAGCCTGGTTCGGCGACGGCGTGACCCCAAAACCGGCCGCATCCTCGGCAATCTGTACGTGCTGCACGACGAACCCTTGACACCGTTCGAGGCCATGCAGCTCGACCCGGACTACCTGCAACTCGTCAGCCAGGCGCTCGGCCATTCTGCCAAGGCCGTGCAGATCGTGGGCCTGCACACGCTCAAGGAAATCGGTGAAGACCCATTACTGGCCGGACGCACCCTCCCGTCACGGTTGCAGGTGATGGCCGAACGTCTCGCCAAGCAGGACCTCACGGCCAGCGATAGTTATCCACAGGAAGACGCCATTCACGACTCCGAAGAAGGGGCTCCGAGCCTTCTTCGGAATGGCGAACGCCCCTCTACGGATTCCGAAGCAGGGTCGAAACCCGCGCCAGACGTCTCTCTTCGGAATCCGAAGCAGGCCCGTACAGTACGTAGTAGTTGTATTAATGAAATACGTACTACTGCGCAGGCGCGCGCGCTGGGCGATCTGCAATGGCCCAAGCGCTTTGCGCAACTGAAGGCGGAACAGCAGGCGGGTGCCAAGGTGGCATTGCAGCAGGTTGATGCCTCGCTGAGGCAGGACGTGCTGGACGAATGGGCCGCGCGTTGTAGCAACCACGGCATCCGCAATCCCGCAGGGTATCTGTTCGGCATCATCCAGCGGGCCATCCACGGTGAGTTCAATGCCTGGGCAAAGAAAGACCCGCCACCGGCACCCACTCAACCAAACGAACGGCCACCACCCGCACCGCCGGCCCAAACGCAGGGTAAGCCGGTGCCACCAGAAGTCGCCAGGCAGCACATCGAGCGGCTTCGAGATCTGCTCGCCAGCAAGTGAGCAGGCTGGCAAGGCGGTGAAGTGGACACCCATGGATGCCAATAGAGCTATCCCCTGGGGATAGTTCCACCGTTGGGGCGGATGCTGTGCAGTCGCAGACCTGACATCGAACATCTGCCGCAGCAGCGGCGTTGCCCGTCCTGATCCCGACGTGCAGCGTTCGTTGGCGCTCCATGGAGCTATCCCCTGGGGATAGCTCGCGCCGCATGCGGCCACCACGCGCTGAACCGGGGTCTGGCTGGTTTCGGTTTGTTGACTGACTGCCTTCCGCTTCCTGCCGAAGCTGACCGCTCCTTTTCCCACAACGAGCGGACACCATGGCAACCAATGAACCTCTGCAACTGAATCTCGGCTCCCTGCGCAGCGCGATGTCGCTGACGCTTCACACGCACCACGCCTCGCGCATCTGGCATGGCCGTGCCGCCGCCGAGGGGCGACCGGGCATCGTCGGCCTGAACGGCTACATCGCCCAAATGAACAAGATGCGGCGCGGTTCGGAGCAGGACGACCCGTACTCGGATTGGTGGATGCTGCGCATCGAGGCCAAGCTCGACCAGACCAAGACCACGCTGCAATCGCTGCGCGAGCAGGTGGATCAGGCACTGGCGAGCGTGCCGCCGGCACTCAGCCTGGGCGAGAACCTTAACGTGCAGCCCGTCAAGTTGCCGCTGTTCGTCAATGCGCAGCTCGGCTTTGCCGCCGTCTATCTGCTGGCCGACTACGACGACATCGCCCGCAAACTGATCCTCGCCCACCACACGGCGCTCATCGACCGCAGCACCTTGGAGCGCTGGCTTAACGAGGGCGCCCATGCACTGCGCAGCCTGTTTTCGCTGGCCCAGCAATACCGCTATTCGGGCTGCACGCGCGACGATTTCGTGTCAAAGAACGCCGCAGCACGGGCGGCGTTGGAGAAATTCGGCGAACTGCCCCAGGACGTGCTGGAAGGCACGCGCCGCTCGAAGTTCGCGCCGCCCATCGTGCGCCGTGGCCTGCAACAGCGTGCTCAGAGTCCTGCTGCAGCGCCTGCCCCCAACGACGCGGCCACCACCGACGAGCCCGCCACTGACGCAGCACCCGAAGTCAGCGCCGGCGAGGTCGAGGACGAGCAGGCATGAGCGATCCGAACCGCGAACCCCGCTACTTCCAGGGCCTGCAACAGGCAGCCTTCATGAAGCTGGAACACGCTGCCTCTCTAAAAGGCCTTTTAAAGCCTTTTAAGGGTAAGGGGGATCTTGAGACCTGGGCCAGTCAGTGTTTCGCCATGCGCGACGAGTTGATTGACATGGCGCAGCGGCAGGTGCTGCAACAGGCAGTCGGGCATCCCTTCCACCTACTGCCCGTGGAGTTGGCCCAGCAGACCACGGGCGCAGGCACGGCGTTTTTGCGCTGGCGCAAGCACGACCGCTCAGCCATGGGCGTAGCCCTGTGGCAGGAATTGATGGCGAGCACCGGCACGCCGGTCAACCTGCTGGCCGAGCTGCACGCGATCGAGCTTCAACGCATCACGCTGAACATGCAGATCAGCCTGTTGCACACCTTGGGCAGGCAGGCCCAGGAGTGCGCCAGCAAGGCCGCCAAGGCGGAGGACGCCTACCTGCGACGGCTCAAGTCCATCCCACCTGGAGTGCGTGATCGGTGATGGCATCGGACACCCCAGTACGCGCCCGACGCCGACGCGGCACGGGTATTTCAACCACCATGGAGATTGCAACATGAGCACGCATTTTTGGGGTGAAGGCAACATTGGCTCACCGCCCGAGTACCGGGAGTTCCCCAACGGCAACGACGAGCCGCGGCGCTTGCTGCGGCTGAACGTGTACTTCGACAACCCCGTTCCCACCAAAGGCGGCGACTTCGAGGATCGCGGCGGTTTCTGGGCACCGGTGGAAATCTGGCACCGTGACGTCGCACACTGGAAGGATCTGTACCAGAAAGGCATGCGCGTGCTGGTCGTCGGACGCATGGAGCGCGAACCCTGGACGGACAATGAGGATCAGCCGCGCGAAACCTGGCAGATCAACGCGCGCAGCGTCGGCATCCTGCCGTTTCGCATCGAGTCCGTGACCCTCAGCCCGAAGCCGCAGGATGCGGAGGCAAAGTCCCAGGCCGCCCAGGAACCGGCTGCGCCAAAAGAGCCGCGGCGTAGGAAGTGACCCGGTATGAGCCGGCCACTGTTCGCCGCTCCATGCACCCGCGAGCTATCCCCAGGGGATAGCTCCATCAACGTCCACCGGCTTCCACGCGCTCCCGAAAATCGCGGCTCCCGGCCCGCCCCCCCCCGGCTGCACGCCATCTCCACCCCAGCCATTCCATCCCGTGAAAGAGGTCGCCACCGCTCGCGACTTGTTTGCTGCTGCCCTTGGCGGTGCTCGGCATCCTCGATTCCAGCAACTCAATGAACCACGGAAATCGGATGGACGGACATGCGCCTGTTCTTGTGCGAGAAGCCCTCCCAGGGCAAGGATATTGGCCGGATTCTCGGCGCGACGCAGCGCGGTGAAGGCTGCCTCAGCGGCTCCGGCGTCACGATTACCTGGTGCATCGGCCATCTCGTAGAAGCGGCAGCACCCGAAGTCTATGACGCGGCGCTCAAGCGCTGGTCACTGGAGCAGTTGCCCATCATTCCCCAGCAGTGGCGGGTCGAGGTCAAACCCAAGACCGCCACGCAATTCAAGGTCGTCAAGGCGCTTCTGGCGAAGGCGACCCATCTCGTCATCGCCACCGATGCCGACCGCGAGGGCGAGCTGATCGCCCGCGAGATCATCGACCTGTGCGGCTACCGTGGTCCCATCGAGCGCTTGTGGCTGTCGGCGCTCAACGATGCGTCGATCCGCACCGCGCTCGGCAAGCTGCGACCGTCGTCCGATACGCTGCCGATGTATTACTCGGCGCTGGCGCGTTCGCGGGCAGACTGGCTCGTGGGCATGAACCTCAGCCGTCTTTTCACGCTGCTCGGGCGGCAGGCGGGCTACGACGGCGTGCTGTCGGTCGGACGTGTCCAGACCCCGACCCTGAAGCTGGTCGTTGATCGCGACCGCGAAATCGCGGCTTTCAAGTCGGCGCCGTTCTGGGCCATCGACGTGTCTCTGTCCACAGAGGGTCAGGCTTTCTCCGCGCAGTGGGTTGCGCCCGACGGCTGCACCGACGACGCCGGTCGTTGCCTGCAACAGCCGGTCGCCCAGCAGGCGGCGCTGCAGATTCGCGTCGCGGACAACACCCAGGTGGTGTCGGTCGAGACCGAGCGCGTGCGCGAAGGCCCGCCACTGTTGTTCGACCTGAGCACCTTGCAGGAGGTCTGTTCCAAGCAGCTCGGGCTGGACGTGCAGGAGACATTGCAGATCGCCCAGGCCCTGTACGAGACGCACAAGGCCACGACCTACCCGCGCTCGGACTCCGGCTATCTGCCCGAAAGCATGTTCGCCGAGGTGCCCGCCGTCCTGGACAGCCTGCTCAAGACCGATCCGTCGCTGCGCCCGATCATGAGCCAGCTCGACCGCTCCCAGCGTTCGCGTGCATGGAACGACGGCAAGGTCACGGCGCACCACGGCATCATTCCGACGCTCGAACCCGCGAACCTCTCTCCTCTGAGCGAGAAGGAACTGGCGGTGTACCGGCTGATCCGGGCGCATTACCTGGCGCAGTTCCTCCCGCACCACGAGTTCGACCGTACCGTGGCTGAGTTTTCCTGCGGCCAGCAGATGCTGGTGGCCACCGGTAAACAGGTGGTCGTCAAAGGCTGGCGTCTGGTGCTGGCCGAACCGCAAGCGGATGAGGACGGCGACGACGCGGCGCGCAGCCAGGTGCTGCCCCCGCTGCGTGGGGGCCTGGCGTGCCAGGTGGCTGAGGTCGAGATCAAGGCGCTCAAGACGATGCCGCCCAAGCCCTACACCCAGGGCGAACTGGTCAAGTCGATGAAGGGCATTGCGCGCTTCGTGACCGACCCGCGCCTGAAGCAGAAGCTCAAAGACACGACGGGCATCGGCACCGAGGCGACGCGGGCCAACATCATCAGCGTGCTGATCGCCCGTGGCTACATCGTGAAGAAGGGGCGCTCCATTCGCGCATCGGATGCGGCGTTCACGCTGATCGACGCCGTGCCCGCAGCGATTGCAGACCCCGGCACGACGGCAGTGTGGGAGCAGGCGCTCGACATGATCGAGGCGGGACAGCTCACCCTGGACGTATTCCTCAGCAAGCAGGCCGCCTGGATTTCGCAGTTGATCGCGCAGTACGGCAGCATGTCCCTGTCCATCAAGCTTCCCCATGGGCCAGCATGTCCGCAGTGCGGCGCAGCGACGCGCCAGCGCACCGGCAAGAGCGGCCCATTCTGGTCGTGCAGTCGCTACCCCGACTGCAAAGGCACGCTGCCGGTCGAATCCGGTACGCCCAAGCGTGGCGCTTCGCGCTCGCGTAGCAGCGGCCGCAAAGGCGCCTGACTGACTCCGTTTCCCGTGGGCCGCGCCCTGTTTCAAAGGCGTGGCCCGTGTCCCGCACGCCCCTGCGGGTCGCCCAGCGCGCAACACCTTCTTGTCCGTGTGCGCGTCCCGCCCAGCCGTCCCCGGCTGCGGGACCTGAAGGTAGCTTTTCCGCGAACCGTCTCCCGCGTGTTCTGCTGGTCTGTGTTTCTCCCGCCCACTGCGAAGGGTCCCCCGATGGCTTACCAGGCAGCGCGAGCCACCCGGAGACCCTTTGTGGTCAGCGGTATTCGGTGCCGGTGCCCACCGGCGCAAAAACGGGCTCCCTTTGTGCGCGGATGTGCGCCAGACGATGCCGGCCCCAGCCACGACATGGGCCGGGTGTGATTGCTGATGAGCAGACGGTTCTAGCGACGACCGGGCCTGCAACAGCCCACGGGTGGTTATTTCCTCCCGAGCCGAAGGTCAGCGAGCCTTCGGCATCTTCATCTCGCCGATCAACGTTCCGAGCCAACGGCCGGCCACAGCAACAGGAAACCGACGCATGCAACAACCGGAGAAAGTACGAGCCGCGTTCGAGCGCGACCTTGGCAACAAGGTGCTGTTCATCAAGGGCGGCAAACTGCTGTTCATCGATGGCATCAATCTCAAGGCCATCGCCGACCGTAAGGCGTATTTCGCTTCGCTGCGTGCGCGGCAGGCGCAACCCATTGTGGTCCTGGCCGAACTGGGACAGGACGAGGCATTCGCCCTGTGGAAGCAGCATGTCCTGGGCGACACGACCGAGTGAGCCAACGCACCCACGCCCCCCCTGACAGCCCGCACTCGATGCGGGTTTTCTGTCTCTGCGCCCATCAATCCGGGCTGGGCCGAATGTCGTTTTCCAACTGACGCAGCGCGGCCCCCGGACGAAGCTGCCCGCATGTTCGCTGATTCGTCAGCACATGCCAGCAGCCATGGGTTCCAGGCTGCCGTGGGTTCTTCCCGCGTAACCCGCCAGTCCGTATCGCATCAAGTCTGCGGACACGCGTCCCCGTGACGCCGATGCTTTTTATCCACCGCGTGCGGGAGCTGCCATCCCGTGAGGGACAAGGCCCCGCTTTTCCAAGGAGCCTACCCATGTCCCACAAAGCCTCTTTCGGCCAGTTGGCCTTGACCTATTGCGGCAAGTTCCTGCCGCTCGAAGTCCTGCAAAGCGCCGCCGGCCACTACATCGGCACGCGCGATACCGAAGGTCCCGTTTCGCGGGAATCGCACGAGTACTTCCGCAGCCATGCGGCGGCTCAACGTGCCCTCGAAAGAGGCGGCTGGTCCCAGCTCGCCATTCCCTGATCCAACTGGAGGAATCACGCCATGAATCAACTGCTGCCGCAGGAAGTCGTCGATCAGATCATGCGGGAAGAGCAGCATTTCGCTGCCGAGCCCCAAGCCTTCTTCGAGGCCTGGAAGCGTGGTGCCGAGATCGCTGGCCCCGAATGGTTCGGCGACGGCACCCGTGACGGCCTGAACCAGGCCAAAAGCAAGTGGGATCTGCGTCCCAACATGCTGCGGCTCAACGATGCCCTCGGTGTCCTGAGCAGCGGGCAACGCATGTTTCTGTCCGCCATGGTCAGCTTCTACAACGCGCACGAGGGCGGTGCCATGCTCAAACGCTGCCATTTCCACGGGCTGTCGGATTTCGACGGTCTCGACCTGGAACGCCGCCAGGTCATTGCCGACTTGATGCTGAACTACAGCGGCTGGTGAGCCCGTTTCTGGCACACCCCCGTCTTTTCGTTCCCCACGAGGGACATGCACCTACACGGTCATGTCCCTCGATTTCCTTTCCGTTGCCCAGCGTAAGGCGGCTGAATCAAAGCCAACGATCACCTCTGCCTGACGCATTTTCCCCTTTCAACCCACCGGGTCCAATTCCCGGTGGCGGGAATTGGCTCCATTATTCAATCTGGAGCGTCCCCATGTCTCAGAATCCCAATCCCTTTGTTCGCGGCTACTGGAATTTGAAAATCGTCCGCACGCTGTCCATCAGCTACGAGGACGGAAGCCCGCCTGTCTGGCGAAATATCCACCCGAGCCAGCAACACCTGTCCGACCAGGAACTGATTTCATCGTCCTGCATCGTCATCAGCGATTTCGCGGTGGTCACGAACGGCTCTGAACCTGTGAGTGCCGAGGTACTGGCCGAATGCGATGCCGATGAAGGTGTTAACGGCGAAGGCGTGATCGGTGCCGTGGTCTATGCCATTCATGGCGAGGACTTCGACGGTCGCCTGATCCACGTTGGTGACAGCTATTCGGTCGAGGCCGCGCGGGAAGTTGTGCGGCGCCTGAGTTTCGAGACCGGCTACTACAGCCGATGCTGGGAGATCAGCAGCGCACACATCAGCCCGGAAACCGGCCAGTACCTCGCCAATCTGGCGGACCTTGCCACGCCGGAGGCCTTTTTGTTCATCGCCTTTCGGGTTCCGTACAGCCCGGCGATCGGCGTCAAGCTGATCTCCACGCCCTGGACGGACAAGAACCTGGAGTACGCCGATGGCATCACCGCCGAGCAGCTTCGGCAGGAGCACCGCAGCAAGGGCATGCCCGACGACCTGGCGAACATCCTGGAACTGGCTGGCCAGGCCGATGTGCGCATCCTCATCCTCGACGCTGACGCGCCCGTGTTGCTGGGCCTGCCGCTGGCCGAGCCCTAGCAAACACACCACGCGCCCACCTTCCTCTTTGCCCTCCATGCCAGCCTGTCTCCTTTCTGGGAGCCAGGCTGGTCCTATTTCATAGGAGCACTTTATGTTCCCCGACCTCATCTCGCCCGCACGCGACTTCGAGCATCAGCTTGGAGCCTGCGTCAACGCCATGAGCCAGGACGACGCCATCGGCCAGATCCTGGTATTCGAGCGCTTGAGCGGCATGCTGCACATGCGCCATATCGCCAGCGCCGATCTGGCAGACACCGACATTGATGCCTACGAAATGGTCGTCTTCGACGGTGGCAACACCGGCGGCGACACATGGAAGCATGTGTTCTTTCCACGTCAGCGCGAACACTACTTCGTGTACCAAGCCTGACCACCCAGCCGCTTTCGAGGGGCCTTTTCTTGGCGCGGCGCAGGAAAGCGGGTGCGGCGCGGTGCGGTTTCCTGAGCGCAGGCCGCTCACTCCAGGGCCATCCTTACCCCATGTTCGTCGGCGTTGCCGACACATGCCCAGGCAGCCAAGACCTTCAAGGCTGCAAGCGCGGGAAACCGTGCTGGTTGTTTCTTCCTACGGACGCATCGCGCCCATCCACCCACAAGGGATCTCTCCCTTGCGGGCGGGGAATCCCTTGTTCTTCCTCAAGGAGATTCACATGGATCGCTCTCTTATCAAGACCCTGATGCCTTCGCTGGTCGCAGGCCATGTGCCCCGCAACGTGCGGTCGTTCAAGTACCGCGTGTTCGATGATCAGCCACAGTCCTCGACACTGGGCTTTGTCATCGATCCCCAGCCCTTCGACGGCAAGGTGGTCGCAGCCAGCGAGGACGCCATCGTCGTCAAGCTCAAGCCCAGCGAGTTCGCGGTACTCGATCCCAACCTGGTGACCAGCATTCCCAGCGAGGGCACCAAGGTGCATGTCCAACCCTATGCCCGTCGTCGTTTCGACGGTCTGCGTGCGGACACGCCAGAAGAGCGCACCGAGATGATGTCCGACGGCACTCCCTACACCGTCAAGACACACATCCTCGGCTCCGCGCCGGCCAAGCTGCCCATTCCCGAGCCGCAGTGTATGGAACTGGGTCAGCTCATCGAGCAGTTGGAGGAAATGTCGGCGCCCGACGGGTTCCGGCGCATCACCCACATGCTGGTCGATGCGGGCGCCCACGACTTCACCTGGGTCGATCCGAAGCCGGCCAAGATCATCGAAACGCCTCCGGCGATCAGTTTCACGGTTTCGACCGCGAAGTTCGACGGTCGGGTGACGATCCTCTACCAGCGCGGCAGCGATACCTATGCGGTGGAGCTGTGCCGCGACGGCGAGTTGGTCGATCGGCACGACGAGGTGTATTTCGACATGCTCGGCGAAGTGCTGGAGCGGCTCATCGACGACGGGCGCTGGCGTCTGATCGATGTGAGCGTGATCGGCGCGGAGACGTCCCGACGGCGCCGCGCTGTACCGGCGTAACACCACGAAAAGAACCAGGCGACATGCCCCCCACAGGCTCTCCCTCCATTCGGAAGGAGGGCCTTTTTTCTGGTTCTTCACGGAATCCCGGGAA
>NZ_DDCI01000019.1:0-19999 GCF_002335265.1 Cupriavidus sp. UBA2010 | reverse complement strand
GAATTCCTCGTTGAACCTTTTTTTTTGCCGCCGCCCGGCAGACATCTGGCGCCCTGCAAGCTCTACCGCAACGCGGCACAATGCGTGAAGTCCTCTCCGCTCGTCCTATTCAGGAATCCACCATGCCAGATTTCGCCATGCAATACCGCCGCCTTGGCGCCAGCAACCTGAACGTCTCGACCCTGTGCCTGGGCACGATGATGTTCGCCGATCAGACCGACGAGGCCGAGGCCGCCCGCATCGTCGCCAGCGCGCGTGAGCACGGTGTCAACTTCATCGACACCGCCGACGTGTATAGCAAGGGGGCCTCCGAGCAGATGGTAGGACGGCTGCTGGCCGGCAGTCGCCACGACTGGGTGCTGGCGACCAAGCTCGGAAACGCGATGGGTAGCGGCCCGAACCAGTCGAACTACTCGCGCACGTGGATCATGCGTTCGGTGGAAGACAGCCTGACCCGTCTGGCCACCGACTACATCGACATCCTGTACCTGCATCGCGATTTCGCTGGCGCCAATCTCGAAGAGCCCGTGCGTGCGATGGGCGACCTGATCCGGGCCGGCAAGATCCGCTACTGGGCCGTGTCGAATTTCCGGGGCTGGCGCATCGCGGAAATCGCCGCGCTGTGCGACCGGCTCGGCGTGCCGCGTCCGGTTGCCTGTCAGCCGTATTACAACCTGCTGAACCGGGTGCCCGAAGTCGAAATCCTGCCCGCCTGCCAGCACTTCGGCCTGGGCGTGGTGCCCTATAGCCCGATCGCGCGTGGTGTCCTGACCGGCAAGTATCTGCCGGGACAAGCACCCGGTGCGGACACGCGCGCCGGCCGTGCGGACAGGCGCATCATGGAAACCGAGTTCCGCGAGGAATCGCTGGTCATCGCGCAGACGCTCAAGACCCATGCCGAGGGTCGTGGACTGACGCCGGGCCAGTTCGCCATCGCGTGGGTGCTTGCCAACCCGATCATCAGCTCGGTGATCGCCGGCCCGCGTACGCTGGTGCAATTCGAGGATTATTTTGGCGCGGTGGCCGCGGCGATCACCCCGGCGGAAGAAGCCATGGTCGACGGCCTGGTGCCGCGCGGACATGCGTCGACGCACGGGTACAACGACCCGGGATACCCGTTTGGCGGACGTCCCGTCGCTGCCGCCTAGCAGCCACTCGTAGCCTCCCGCATCCCCGTCCGGGTGTGATTTCCAAGGTGCCTGTTGCGCCCAGTGCACGAAGGATGACGCCCATGTGCGCCAGCCAACTTCCCTGCGGCAAACCGCTGCGGTTGGGCGTAATATAAAAGCACGCACGGCCGTCAGATGACGGCCGACTTGCGTGAGGCTATGAGCCGGCGACGCCCGCCGAGACGGCTGGCCCGGCGCAACCGGATGCGAAACGTGTCACGTCGTGGCTGGATTCTCGTCGGGATGACGGTCGCCGTATGCGGCGGCACCTACATCGTTGTGAGCCTCGTCGCGAATGAGGTTCGCACCTCGCAATGGCAGGCTCGATACATGAGCAGGCTGGGCCAGTCGTTGACGTATTCCATCGAGCCCGGCCCCAGCGACAGCATCCGCTATCCACACTCCGGTCCCTACGACGAGCGACTCGGCTACGAGCGCCTGGGTGAGTTTGGCGAGCGTCTGCTCAAGCAAGGCTACGTGACCAGTTCCCAGGCGCGCATGTCGCCCGACATGGTGCGACTGATGGACAACGGCATCTTTCCGCCCTATCGCGAGAAGAACCAGGCCGGCCTGCTCGTGCGCGACTGCAACGCGTTGACGCTGTCATTCTCGCGCTACCCGCAGCGCCAATATGACAACTTCGAGTCGATTCCAAAGGTGCTGATCTCCTCTCTGCTCTATGTGGAGAACCAGAACCTGCTCAATCCCGAGTATCCGATGATGAATCCGGCGCTGGATTGGCGCCGGCTGTCGCGCGCGGTACTCGACCAGGGCATCAAGTTCGCTGACCGGCACCACGACACGCCCGGCGGCAGCACACTGGCCACACAGATCGAGAAGTTCCGGCATTCCCCGAAGGGAAAAACGCAGTCGGTCTCCGAGAAGTTCCGGCAGATGGCCTCCGCTTCACTGCGCGCCTACCATGACGGACCCGACACGCAGCGCGTGCGTGAGAACGTCGTGCTGGACTATCTGAATACCGTGCCGCTGTCGGCACGTGTCGGCCACGGCGAGATCAACGGTATCGGCGACGCGCTTTACGTCTGGTATGGCGAGGATTTCAGCGAGTTCAACGCGGCGCTGCAGCAGATGAATCCGCGCGCCCCCACGCCACGTGAAGCGCAGGCTTACAAGCGTGCGCTGTCACTGATCATTTCGCAGCGGCGTCCGTCGTATCACCTGCGGCGCGATGACACGAACCTCGATGCGCTGACAGGCAGCTACCTGCGCCTGCTGGCTGCGAACAACGTCATCACGCCGGAGTTGAGGGACGCGGCGCTGGAGCAGTCGTTGGACAAGGCTCCGCCGCCGCCACGCCCGGAAGCCGAGCCGTGGGTCACGCGCAAGGCCGTCAACCAGGTCAGTAACGATGTCTCGCACATGATCGGCATCAACAGCCGCTATGACCTGGACCGGCTGGACCTGACCGTCGACAGCACCATTAATCGCGAGGCACAGCGCCTGGTTACCGATACGCTGCTGCGGATGCGTGACAAGGGCGTAGCGCACGAGATGGGTCTGTATGGCAAGAATCTGCTGCGCGAAGGCGATGACCCGTCGCGTCTCGTGGCCAGCTTCACGTTGTTCGAGCGCGTTGGCAATGCGAGCGTGGTGCGCGTGCAGACTGACAATGTCGACCAGCCGTTCGACATCAACGCCGGGGCGCGGCTCAACCTTGGGTCGACCGCCAAGCTGCGCACGCTGGTGACGTATCTGGAGATCATCAGCGAACTGCATGATCGCTACGCGGACATGAGCCGCGCCGAATTGACCGCGCTCCAGGTGCCGCGACAGGATGTGTTGACACGCTGGGCGGTCGACTACCTGATCGCCGCGAAATCCCCGGCTGACCGCCGGCTGGCCACGATGCTCGATGCCGCGATGGAGCGCAAGTATTCGGGCAGCGCCGGAGAGGCGTTCTTTACCGGTGGCGGCATGCAGAGCTTCTCGAACTTCGAGAAATGGGAAGGCGAGCACCAGATGACAGTGCGCGTGGGCTTCCAGCATTCGGTCAACCTAGTGTTCGTGCGAATGATGCGGGATATCGTGCGCTTTGAGGTCTACCAGGCGCACCCGGACGCGCGTGATTTGCTCGAGGACCGCTACGCGCCCGGCCGTCGCGCTTATCTCGAACAGTTTGCCGACGAAGAAGGCACGGCGTTCATGACCGCGTTCTACCAGCGTTATCGCGGCAAGGGCAACGACGAGCGGCTCAAGGTGTTGCTCGGCCGGGTCAAGCAGCCGACGCCGCATCTGGCGGCCGTGCGGCTGTCTGTCACGCTACTGAGCGCGCGGCCAAACACCGATTTCGAGACATACGCGCGCACGCTGCGCCAGTGGATGCCGAAGCAGAAGGAGACGCTGTCGGACGAGGACCTGCAGGCGCTGTACGTGAAGTACGGCCACGACAAGTTCAACCTCAACGATCGCGGCTACCTGTCGCGCATCCATCCGCTGGAACTATGGATGGTCGAGTATTTGGGCACGCATCCGGATGCGACGCTGAAGGAGATCCTGAAGGCGAGCGCGCCCGATCGCCAGACTGTCTATGCGTGGTTGTTCAAGACGCGCAGCAAGCTTGGTCAGGATGGCCGCATTCGCACGCTGCTGGAACGCGAGGCCTTTGGGAAGATCGCCACGCGCTGGCAACGGCTGGGCTATCCGTTCGATTCGCTTACGCCGTCCTACGGCACGGCGATCGGCGCATCGGGTGACCGGCCTGCCGCGCTGGCCGAACTGGCGGGGATCATTCTGGCCAACGGGGTGGACGCCCAGCCCTCAACGGTGCGCGCGCTGGCCTTCGCGTCGGACACGCCCTACGCAAGCGCCTACCGGCTGCAACCGGCGCCCGGCAAGCCGCTGATCGTGCCGGAGATCGCCATGCTGGTGCGGCGATCCATGCTCGATGTCGTGCAGAACGGCACCGCCAAGTCCATCAGCGGTGCGTTCGTGCCATTGAATCGGAAGGGGCAGGCGGTGGGGGCGCCATTGATCATTGCCGGCAAGACCGGCACCGGCGACCAACGCTTCCAGACCTATGGCCCGGGTGGCCGCGTGATCTCGTCGCGTTCGGTCAGCCGCTCGGCGACGTTCGTGTTTCTGCTCGGGGATCGCTATTTCGGCACGGTGACGATTCACGTGCGGGAACCCTACGCCGCGCGTTACTCGTTCACCAGCGCATTGTCATTGCGGGTGCTGCGCTCGCTGGCGCCGCAGATCACGGCGATGGTCGCGCCCGGCAGCGACGCGACACTGCTTCGCTGCGAGAACTGAGCGACCCCGGCCGTGCCGGGATCGCCGCGGGGTCTATGGCTCAGGGCTCAGGCTTTGCGCCGGACCATGTCGTAGATCGCCAACAGCACGATGGCGCCAAGCACCGAGGCAATCCAGCCGGCCGGTTGCCCGGGTTGATACATGCCGAGGGCGCGTCCCACGTAACCCGCCGCCACCGACCCCAGGATGCCGAGGATGATCGTCATGATCCAACCCATCTTGTCATCGCCGGGTTTGATCGCTCTTGCAATCAGACCGACGATCAGGCCAACGAACACGGTGCCAAGAAATGCCATCATGATGCGCTCCTGAAAGTGCGAAGGCCGCCGGTGGGCCGGCGGTTACGGCTGGGGAAGCGGACAGGTCCATATCCCCGGGATTGTCGGCCCTGCTGCGCGACTTATCCAACCTTGCGCGCGTTGATCACCGCTTCCGCCACGTTGGCCGGTGCTTCGGCGTAGTGCTTGAACTCCATTGTGAATGTGGCACGGCCCTGGGTCAGCGAACGCAGCGACGTCGAATAGCCGAACATCGTCGCCAGCGGCACTTCGGCGCGCACGATCTTGCCGCCACCGCCGGCGATGTCTTCCATACCATGCACCATGCCGCGTCGCGATGACAAATCGCCCATCACGTTGCCGGTGAATTCCTCGGGTGTTTCCACCTCCACGGCCATCATCGGTTCCAGCAGCACCGGCTTGGCGCGCCGCATCCCTTCCTTGAACGCCATCGAGCCGGCCATGCGGAACGCGTTCTCGTTCGAGTCGACGTCGTGGTACGAGCCGAACACCAGCGTGGCCTTCACGTCGACCACCGGGTAGCCAGCCAGCACCCCCGTTTCCAGTGTTTCGCGGATGCCCTTGTCCACCGCGGGGATGAACTCGCGCGGCACCACGCCACCCTTGATGGCATCGACGAACTCGTAGCCACCGCCCTGCGGCATCGGTTCCACATCGAGCACCACGTGGCCATACTGTCCACGGCCGCCCGACTGCTTGATGAACTTGCCTTCGACGTCGCGGGCCTTGCCCTTGATCGTTTCACGATACGCCACCTGCGGCTTGCCGACCGATGCCTCCACGCCGAACTCGCGCTTCATGCGGTCGACGAGGATTTCCAGATGCAGCTCGCCCATGCCGGAAATGATCGTCTGGCCGGATTCCTCGTCGGTCGCCACGCGGAACGAAGGATCTTCCTGCGCCAGCCGGTTCAGGGCGATGCCCATCTTTTCCTGGTCGGCCTTGGTCTTCGGTTCCACGGCCTGCGAAATCACGGGCTCCGGGAAGCTCATGCGTTCGAGGATGATGACCTTGTCCGGGTCGCACAGCGTGTCGCCCGTGGTGGCTTCCTTGAGCCCCACCGCCGCGGCGATGTCGCCCGCGCGCACTTCCTTGATCTCGTTGCGCACGTTGGCGTGCATCTGCAGGATGCGGCCCAGGCGCTCGCGCTTGCCCTTTACCGGGTTGTAAACCGTGTCGCCGGAGTTGACCACACCGGAATAGACGCGGAAGAAGATCAGCTGACCGACGAACGGGTCGGTCATGATCTTGAACGCCAGCGCGGAAAACGGCTCGTCGTCGCTCGGGTGGCGCTCGGCTTCCTTGTCGTCCTCGGTATGCCCCAGGATGGCGGGCACGTCCACCGGGGAGGGCAGGTAGTCGATCACGGCGTCGAGCATTGCCTGCACGCCCTTGTTCTTGAACGCGCTGCCGCAGAGCATCGGCACGATTTCGCCGGCCACCGTGCGCTTGCGCAGGCCGGTCTTGATCTCTTCCTCGGACAGCGGCTCGCCGCTCAGGTAACGCTCGAGCAGCTCCTCGCTGGCTTCGGCCGCGGCCTCAACCATCTTGTCGTGCCATTCCTTCGCGGTGGCAATGAGTTCGGGCGGGATATCGGTGTATTCGAACCGGACGCCCTGGCTGTCGTCGTCCCAGACGATCGCGCGCATCTTGACCAGATCGACCACACCCTTGAAGTGGTCCTCGGCGCCAACGGGGATCTGGATCGGCACGGCATTGCCCTTGAGGCGGTCGGCAATCTGCGTGCGCACGCGGAAGAAGTCCGCGCCCACGCGATCCATCTTGTTGACGAACGCGATGCGCGGCACGCTGTACTTGTTGGCCTGACGCCAGACGGTTTCCGATTGCGGCTGCACGCCGCCCACGGCGTCATAGACCATGCAGGCGCCATCAAGCACGCGCATCGAGCGTTCCACCTCGATGGTGAAGTCCACGTGTCCGGGCGTGTCGATGATGTTGATGCGGTGTTCCGGATAGTTGTTGGCCATGCCTTTCCAGAACGCCGTGGTGGCGGCGGACGTGATGGTGATGCCGCGCTCCTGCTCCTGCTCCATCCAGTCCATGGTGGCCGCGCCGTCGTGCACCTCGCCCAGCTTGTGGTTCACGCCGGTGTAGAAGAGGATGCGCTCCGTCGTCGTCGTCTTGCCAGCGTCGATGTGCGCACTGATGCCGATATTTCGGTAGCGTTCGATGGGGGTCTTGCGGGGCACGGTGTTTCTCCTGGTTAGGGCACCACGGGCAACTAGCGTAGCACTTCCGGGCCAATTCCGTATGTCCCCGCTTCACACAAGGGCAAGCCGACCATGTACCGGATCAGGGCCAGCTTTCGCGTGCGTACAGCCCTGCCTTGGCACGGGCGACGGCGGCTTGTTCGGCGGCGCCTGTATCGGTATAGAACGGCGGATCGGCCAGCGGCAAACCGTTTTCGCGCGCCGCATCGACCAGGATCTGCAGGTACTCGGTCATGTGCGACGCCGTGAAGTCATTGGTATCGTGGAAAGCAACGATCACCGGCACCACGCCGTTCACCGGTTCGAGCCGGTGCGTGGCCATGGCGCGGCCGACCCGTTCGAGCTCGCTGACCATGTGCGAGCGCCGGCGCAGGCTGATATGCCAGCCGTAGATCTTGCCGTCGCGCGCGTTGGCGTCGGCCATCAGCATGTCCAGACCGAGCTGGTGATAGACGGCCTCGGTGGCGTCGTTATGGGCCCAGTCGGGCGGCCGCACCACGGGGGCGACGTGGCCGCACTGCGCGACGATGTCGGCCTCACCAGAGCGCAGCGAGTCGGCGAGCTTTTCCGGCGTCAGGCGGGTGTGTGGGACGTGCCCTTCGGGGAGGCCGCTGTGCACGGCCAGCAGGTGGCCTGCCGCACAGGTGTCGCGCATCTGCGCCTGCCCCTCCGGGCTGCCGCCACGGCGCCGGTGCGCGGTCTGGACGAAGAAGACGGCCTTGATGCCGGGCGCAATCGGATTGTCGGCCAACTGGCGCAGGATCACGGGCGTGCTGCCGTCGGGGCCGCTATCGGGCCCGTCGTCGAACGTTAGCAGGAAGCGCACGGGCGCGAGCGCCTGGGCGGCGTCCGGGGCCTTGGTCAGCGCTGCCGGCTGGTCGGCGTCCGCCGCCGTGACGGTTCCCTCCGCTAGTGCGGGGGGCGTGACCAGTGCGGCGATCACGGTGACCGTGGCGATTGCGGCGAGCGTCAGGCGATGCATCGGTAGGACGGATGAAGGCACGTGGAGCGAACGAAATCTAAGGTGTGGCAAGGGATCTCAGGATACGTGGCAGCCAGCCGGTAGCGGCTGGCCCGCGCGACGGTGCACCTTATCACCCCGGCATGACCGCGCGGACGCGCAGTTGTAAGTAACTGTCAATGTGATCTTTTCGTATCACATCAGTGGATGGCGCAGTGTCGACGCATCAGGGCGCCAGGTACTTCCAGGCGACCAGGATCACGACCAACGTGACGATGATGCCGGTGAATGCCACGAGTTCGGCGTCGACGAAACTTTCCGCTCCCCGCCATGGGCCCGGATGGCGCCCCAGTGTGACCATCTTGATGAAGCTCCAGCCGATGGCATAGAACAGGCCGTAAAAAACGAGTTCGACGCAGAGCCAGCCAATGATGCCGACAACCAGATCCATACCGACCTTTCCCGTTCCCGCGTTCGTGTTTTCGACGCCGCGTCGACAGCGATCACGGCGGGCACCTAGAATGCTCGTGTCATCCTCGTCCAACGCATCCCGACATCAACGGTCACTATGCCGTCTATCCTCACCAAAGCCCGGCTGTTGGGACTGGCGGCCTGTTTGCTGCCAGCCGTTCTCCACTGCGTGCCGTTACGCGCGCAGACGGTGGAGCCGGGGGTTGTATTCTCAACGGCTCGGCCCGGCAGCGGGTTGCCGAGCGGATGGCAGAACAGGCCGGTCTTGCCCGGAAAAAAGATGACCGGCTATGTGCTGGTGGCGGACCAAGGTACCACGGTGCTCGAAGCCGATGCCAGCGGCTCGGCATCGGGGTTGGTACACGAAGGCGACTTCGATCTGAACAAGACCCCGGTCGTCTCGTGGCGCTGGAAGGTGGCCGCGCCGATCCAGAATGCCGACAATCGCGTGGCCGACCGCGAGGACTCGCCCGCACGGCTCGTGTTCTTCTTCGGCGGTCAGGTCGACAGCCTGTCGATTGGCGATCGCGCCGAGATGTTCGCGGCCCATGCCCTGGGCGAGAGTCTGCCTTACGCCACGCTGATGTATATCTGGTCCAACAGCGCCGCGCCCGGTACCGTCATCGAGAATCCCCATTCCAGCCGGGTGCAGATGATCGTGGTCGGTAACGAGGTGGGCAAATGGCAGAGCCTGCGCCGCAATGTCGTCGCTGATTTCGAGAAAGTCTTTCATGAGAAGCCCGGCAAGCTGACCGGCTACGGCATCCTGACCGATACCGACAACACGGGCGGCGTTGCACGCGCCTGGTACGGCGATATCAGGTTCTCGCCGCAGAACTAGCGGGGCCTATTGCCCGGGCGCCGTCGAGCGCGCGATGGCGTTCCGGATCGCCGTCTTCACGGTTTCGGTCAGGCCGGTAGCATCGTCGATACCCGACGCCTCGCGCACGCTGACCACCTTGGCTGGATCGTAATGGCGGCCGCTATGGATGGCCGCTTCGAACGCATTGGCGCGGGCGTTGATGTCGACCGGGTCCGCGTCCACGAGCAGGATGGCATGGGCCAGCACCAGGTGCCGCTGACCATCGGGTGTCTGCACCGCGCTTGGGGCGCGGCGCCAGTACTGCGCTGTGCCTGCGATCTTGCGGGCGCTATCGCCGGGGCCCCATGCCAGGTTGAAGCGGCCGTCACAGAACGAACCTTCCACGGCCTGCCAATGGGTTTCCACGCCGACCTCGCGCAGCCCTTGGGCGATGACTTCGCACAGATGGAGGTAGACCGGTTCCATCCACGTCGCCACGCCCCGGGGTACAGCGTAGGCCAGGCTGACATTGAGGATGCCCGGACCCTGCGGCACCAGCCCGCCACCGGACATGCGCAGCCAGACCGGGCAACCCTGGGCCGCGAACTGGGCCCGTGCCTCCTCGATACCCGGCTGGCGCAGGTAGCTGCGCGGGATGACCAGCGAGAGCGGCGCCTCCCAGAGTTGCGCCACCGGGCCGGTGCTGATCGCGTGTTCCAGCAGGGCCAGCTCACCCTGCAGCGGATCGGTCTCGGTTGGATCAGATTCGACAAAGGTGAACGTCATGGCAGCTAGGCGTCGGGCGCTCGCGTGGCGGATAACGCATTCTCCACGCAGGCGGTGTGTGGCGCCAGTGGCGTGACCCCCGACCAGGGGCGGACTAAGGGTTTTGCCGCGGTGTGCCGATATTCATGAGGTCTCAGGTAACCCCCTGCCGGATCATGAATCGACTTACCCTCAATACCAAACTCTGGGCGGCGCTTGCCGTCATGTGGTTGCTGCTGCTTGCGCTCGGTACATGGAATGCCTTCCACGCGCGGTCCGTGATGATGGCCGAGCGGCGCGACGCGCTGCAATCGCTCGTGGCCACCGGCGAGGGCATCGTCAAGCTATACGCTGAACGCGCCGCCAAGGGCGTGATGTCGAAAGAGGACGCCCAGGCCGCCGCCAAGGACGCGCTGCGCGCGATGCGCTTCGGCCAGAACGGCTACCTGTTCATCGTCGATTCCAAGCCGCAGGTGGTGCTGAACCCGGGCCTGCCGCAGACCGAAGGCAATATGGTCGGCGACTTCAAGGACCCCGACGGGGTGTACGTCTACCGCGCGATCATCGAAGGCGCGCGCCGCACCACCGGCGAGGACGCCGGCTTTTCCACCTACCGGGGCCGCCTGCCCGGCACCGAAACGCCAAAGCGCAAGCTGACCTACGGGCGCTACGTGGCGGACTGGGACTGGTTCGTCGCCACGGGCGTGTTCCTGGTCGACATCGAGGATGCCTTCCGCGCCAACCTGATCAACGCGATTGTCAGCACCTTGCTGATCGGAGCGCTGATTGCTGCCGTGATGGGCATGATCATGCGGACGGTCAAGCGCAGTCTTGGTGGCGAGCCGGCCTACGCCGTGGAATCGGTGACGCGTATCGCGGGCGGCGACCTGACCGTGCCGCTGCAGGTGCGCGGTGACGACGATCGCAGCGTGCTGGCCGCCATGCAGCAGATGCAGGAGCGACTTGCCGTAACGCTGGGCGATATCCGCGGCGCGGCCGGCGCCATCGCCAGCGCCACGCATCAGATCTCGGCTGGCAACAACGATCTGTCGCAACGGACCGAACAGCAGGCCGCCGCGCTCGAGCAGACCGCATCGAGCATGGAGGAGCTGACCGGCATCGTGCGCCAGAACGCCGACAATGCGCGGCAGGCCAGCGCGCTGGCCGTCAACGCATCGGAAATCGCCAATCGTGGCGGCGAGGTGGTCAGCGAAGTGGTGAGCACGATGGGCGAGATCAACCAGGCCTCGCGCAAGATCGTCGACATCATCGGCGTGATCGAGGGCATCGCGTTCCAGACCAATATCCTGGCGCTGAACGCTGCGGTAGAAGCGGCGCGCGCCGGTGAACAAGGACGCGGATTCGCGGTGGTGGCGGGTGAGGTGCGCAGCCTCGCCCAGCGCAGCGCCAATGCGGCGAAGGAGATCAAGACGCTGATCGACAACTCGGTGGCGCAGGTTGACACCGGTTCGACGCTGGTGGCCAAGGCCGGCGCCACAATGCAGGAGGTGGTTGGCGCGGTCAGACGTGTCACCGACATCATGGGCGAGATCAGCGCCGCGTCGGCCGAGCAGAGCACCGGCATCGAGCAGGTGGGCCAGGCCGTGACGCAGATGGACTCCGTCACGCAGCAGAATGCCGCGCTCGTGGAAGAAGCGGCCGCTGCCGCGCAATCGCTGGCCGAGCAGGCACAGTCGATGATGCGTGCGGTGTCGGCGTTCCGCCTGGCAACGGTCTGAACCTGTTGGCCTTCTTGTTATCGACGTCTTCCCGTCATCACGCCGTCTGCGACGACGCGGGCTGTAGCGCGCGCATGGCATCGCCTGCGATCTCGAATGATCGCAGCCGCGCGGCATGGTCGTAGATCTGGCCCGTCAGCATCAGCTCATCCGGCCGCAGATCGTCCACGAAACGCTGGATGCCCTCGCGTACCGTTGCCGGGTCTCCCACGACCGAGCAGGAGAGGGAGCGGCGGATATGCTCCGCTTCGCTGGTGTCCCACAGACGCTCGATATCGTCGACCGGCGGCTTGAGTTGTCCCGGCGTGCCGCGAACCAGCGCCAGAAACTGCTGCTGCAGCGAACTGAACAGGCGGCGCGCCTCGGCGTCGGTCTCGGCGGCGAACACGTTGAGGCCCAGCATCACGTGCGGACGATCGAGTTGCTCCGACGGGCGGAAGGTGCGGCGATACAGGTCTACCGCCTGCCGCATGAAGCCCGGGGCAAAGTGCGAAGCAAACGCGAAAGGCAGGCCCATCGCCGCCGCTAGCTGCGCGCCGAACAGGCTGGAACCGAGGAGCCACAGCGGCACCTTGAGCCCCGCGCCCGGCACGGCGCGCACGCGCTGGCCGGGTCGCACCTCATCAAAGTACGCCTGCAGTTCTTCCACATCCTGCGGGAACGAATCGGCCGAGTCGTGGCTCAGGGTTCGGCGCAGCGCGCGTGCCGTGGCCTGGTCGGTGCCGGGCGCGCGGCCGAGCCCGAGGTCGATCCGGCCCGGATAGAGCGAGGCCAGCGTGCCGAACTGTTCGGCTACCACCAGCGGGGAATGGTTGGGCAGCATGATGCCGCCGGAGCCGACCCGGATCGTCGAGGTGCCGTTGGCGACGTACCCGATCAGCACCGCCGTGGCGGCACTGGCAATGCCCGGCATGTTGTGGTGTTCGGCCAGCCAGAAGCGCCGATAGCCAAGACGTTCCGCGTGCTGCGCCAGGCTCAGCGTGTTGCGCATGGCCTGGGTGGCGTCGCTGCCTTCGATGATGGGCGAGAGGTCGAGCAGGGAATAGGGAATCATGGGGGAGAACTTGCATGCCTCGCGCGACGCATGCCACGCGAGGTCTCGAATCAGGGACGGGCTATGGTAGTCACACCGGCCAGATCGTGCTGGCGGCGGCAAAGTAGCCATGACGGCCGTGGGGCCACCGTTACACCCGGCCGAATCACACGTGGCCGAACAACCGCGACGCGACGGCACTGCTGGCAATGCGCCGACCAATGGCCACGCCGAGCGCGCGATAGCTTTCCCACTGCGCTTCATCGAAGAACTGGTCGGCCGTGCCTTCCTGCGGGAATGCCGGGTGCATTGCGCCATACTGCCGCACGTCCGCCGGTGCTGATGGCGTCAGGCGAGGCTTGAGCAGCACGATGCGCGTGATCGGCGCGCTGTCGGGTGCCCCCGCCTGGCCAGCGATATGGACGTTGAGCAGGATGGCAACCTTGTCGCGGGACTCGGGTGGGGCATTGGCGGTGAAGTCGTCTGGCGTGCCGAATACCGGGCCCAGAACGGCGTCGTCCGGCGCCGCCTGATCGACAACGATCTCAAGCCCGAAGTCGATGCGCGCCAGCCGGATCAGGTTGGCAAGATCGCCAAAGCGGTAATCCCCGTCGCAACCGCAGTCACAGACGACGATCAGGCCGACACGGCGCTCGGGGCGTAGCAGTTCGTAGATGGCCGTGTTCTCGAAGTGCCCGCCGTCCGACAGATACTGCCAGCGTCGTCGCGTGCCGTGGAAGCGCGCGGCCAGTTCGCGCGCAAGGTAGTACTGCGTGCGGAACAGGCCGGTGATCACGCCCAGCGCCGGATGCAGTCGCTGTTCGATATCGGGGCGGCGCATGGCCGACGGCACTGCGCACGATCCGCCTTCGGCCATGTTCGACGGCCACCAGATCCCCAGCCGCAGATTGGCCAGCCCGAGCAGTAGCGACGTGCCCAGCGTCGTGGCGCGCCCGAGGCCCGTGGAGATCGCGGCGCCAGAGATCGCGATCCAGTCGCCGACGGTACGCGCCTGCGCCATCTCGATCGAACGTGTGGCGGCGCCGGCAGGCTGCTGCGATTTCGCGCAGCAGAGTTGCCCGTCGACCGTGAAGCGCACGTAGGCGTCGGCGGGAAGCTGCTGGGCATTGCCCGGTTGCACCAGCGCGGGTCCGGGGCCGATGCAGAGCGGCTTGCCCTTGCGGTCGCGTTGAACGAGCTGCTCCGCGGGGTCCACCGTCTGGTTCATCGTCACGTTGATCAGGTGCAGCGGGGCCAGAACGCGGGGATCGTAGTAGTCGTTGAGGCTGAGCGCGTCATCCGGCGCGGGCTCGGCCACGCTGAAGCGCTGGCGTTCCGCGCGGTCCGTCGCGGGGGTGCTGAATCGATTGCCGTTGGACGCACCGAGGTAAGCCCGCGTCAGGCGGGCCGCGTAGAACGACTGCAGCGTGGACAGGTTCAGGAAGCCCGCGAAGCGTCCCACCACGATCGCCATGCACAATGCCAGCAACGTCAGCGTGGCGAGCGCGGCTGTGGTCCACGCCTTGCCGAACACATGCCAGTCGACGGGCTCGCCGCCGTCCCAGCGCACCCAGAGCACGATCCACGACCACAGCACGAAGACGAGCAGCGCGACCAGTGCGGCGACCAATCCCGCGAGCAGCGACACGGGCAGCCGGGATAGCAGCGAGCGCCAGACCGAATCCGTGGCGCCCTGCTTGCCGTCGTCGAATAGCGTCGCCCCGTAGCGGACCAGCCACACCAGGCCGCCGAGCGCGCCGGCCGGGCCGATCGCGGCCCATGGGTGCGCGGCCATGAAGCTGTAGAGGTAGCACGTGCGGGCGACGGTGTCGGCCAGGCCCAGCGCGGCCAGCATCGCCGTGAACCCCATCGCGCCACGCAGTACCCGCGTGGCGCGCACGCGGTAGTTGGTGACCGTGCGCGGCGCGGGCATCAGCATGACCAGGCAGGCGGCCACGCCGAGCCATGCCAGCAGGCCGATCACGAAACAGGCATAGGCAACGCGCATGTTCGGTTCAATTGCCTGGAACCATAGCGATGCCGCAAGGAACAGCGCGCCGAGCAGCATCGTGAGCAGGACGGCGCCGTTGAGCGCGCGCACCGGCTGCTGTGGATTGTCGGATGTGGGATAGACGAGCCAGTACGCGATGCCGGGCGGCAGCACGAACAGCACGGTGGATACCACCGGCATCCAGAGGTAGGAACTCCACCAGATTCCCAGATCGCCGTCGTTGATGGCCTGGCGTGCGTCATGCAGGAGGTCCATCTCACTCTGCCACAAGCCGGGCCAGGTCCTGGTGGCCTTGTGCAGGCCCAATGCCAACGCGGCCAGCAGTACCAGCAACGCACTGCCGATGACGTATTGCATCGCCATCCAGTTGCGGACGATGACTGCCGCCGCGTACAGGTTGTCGCCAGCACCGGTCGGGGTGAGATAGCGGCCGTTCTCGCGTAGCCATGCCACGGCGGCCCGGCCCGGGGCGTCGCTGTAGACATCTCCCGTGCGGATACGGCCCGGTGGCTCGTACTGCAGTGTGCGATAGGCGTCCTGCGCGGCCTGAAGCGGACTGGAGCCACGACGCAGGCGGCCCGGTACGAACAGGCTGGTGAAGAACGATCCGATGTAGCCGCCGCCGCTGACCGTGGAAAGGTAGTCGAACTGGGCCAGCAGCGAGCGCGTGCCCGGGGTGTCGGCCGGCGTCGAGCTGGTATTGGGGGTGGCTTCGGGGGTGGCTTCGGGGCTGGCCTCGCGGGTAGCATTGGGGGGGCCATCAGGCGCAGGCGCTTCGGCCAGCGCTTGCATCACGCCCAGGCAGAACGTGGCGCTGCGAATGCCGCCCCCGGAAAGCGCCAGCGCGCGGTTGCGCCCGTCGGTTCCCGCTACCTCGGGAATGTCGAGCGCGCGACGGCGGTGGGCCACGCGCGCGGCTTCCTCTTCCCAACCATGGTCTTCGCCCGGCATGTCACCCTCCGTGCACAAACGGTTTGGGCCAAGTATAGGAAGCGACAGGGGAACCGAAAGGGCCGCGTGGAGCCTCCGGCGCCGGGTCTAGTGCGCGATGATCTGCTGTGGCGCGTCTGGCGTGACGGCTTGCAGGCCCGAAGTGCCTTGCAGCCGCTTCCATTCGTCGAATCCCCCCGCCAGCGCCCAAGTGTTCGGATACCCGGCTGTGCGCAGGCGTTCGGCCAGGACGGCAGCCGACATCTCGTGTGGACATGCGCAATAGACCACGAAGTCGGAACTGGCGTCATGGCCGGACAACGTGTCGAAGGGGCCCTTGATTTCCATCACGATCGAGCCGGGAATGCGCTCGATGGGGGCGACGCCATGGGCGCGCACATCGATGACGACGACCGGCTTGTCTCCCGCCGCCCGGCGCTGCTCGAATTCCATGACCGTCATGCGCGGAATCAGGCCGGACCGGCGCAGCAGGCGCCAGCGCATCCAGAATCGCCAGGCGATGAACAGCGCGAAGGCGCCGAGCACCACCATGAGAGCGATGTGGCCGAAGGCGCTGAAGGCGGCCAGGATCGTATCGACGAAATCGCTGAAGACCATGCCGGCGACCAGTGCGGCGCCGGCCCATACCAGCGCGCCGAGCGCGTCATAGAAGATGAATGTCAGGAACGGCGTGGCGGTCATGCCGGCCATCGACGTGGAGAGCGCGCCGGCGCCAGGCAGCAGTTTGGCGAAGATCAGCGAACGGGGGCCCACGCGCAGGTATAGCGACTGGGTTTGCCGGATGCAGGTGTCCGGTGAGATCGAGACGCGGCAGATCGTGCGCAGCATTGGCTGGCCCAGCCGCTTTCCGGCGAAGTACCAGGCGGTGTCGGCGATCAGACAGGCGGCAATCACGGCGAACAGTACCGTGCCGATCGAGGGGCCGTTCGGTTGCATCGACAACGCACCCGCCACGAACAGCATGGGGTAGGCAGGAATCGGCAGCCCGGCCTGTTCGGCCAGCACATTGAGAAACACGAGCATCAGCCCGTGACCATCGAGCAAGCTCTGTAAATCACCCACGACAAGGTCTCCCGCCTGAACTGTTGAAGCTCCCGGCGGCAGACAAGACTTTGGGGCGCGGCCGGAGCAGGCTCACAGTTTGCCAGCGGACCGGGACGCTTGCACGCGTGTCTGATGGACGGCTTGATCAAATTCCTTGAACGTTGTCGCCGCCCGGCGCGGAGCGCCTGTTACTGCGCAGATCGCGCAATCGGTCGTTGAATTCGGTGACGATGGCGACATAGCGTGGCAGCAGCGCGTTTACGACGGCGGCCTTGCGATACTTCGCCGCCGACTCGATGGACTTGCCGGCCGCGACCAGCGTCGGACATCGGGCCAGCGCCGCACTGCCCTTGAGGCGATGAATGCTCCGATGCACGCCAGCCCAGTCACGCAGCTTGGCGGCTCGACGCAGATCGGTGAGATCGCCGTGGTTGGCGTCGATCAGGCGGGTCAGTAGCAGGTGGTACACGGTGGGGTCCTCGCGCGCGGCGCTTGCCAGCGCCGGGCCGAACGCCTGGCATTCCTCGGTGGTCAGCACGGAGGGGGTGCCGGAGGACGTCATGGAATCAGCCGGCAGCGTCGGGCAAAGTCGATCAGGTCCACCAGTGAATCCGCGGCCAGCTTCTTCATCACGCGGGTCTTGTAGCTGCTGACCGTCTTGTTGCTGATGAACAGCGCCTTGCCGATGGCCTTGTTGCTCATGCCACGGGTCAGCATCCGCAGGATTTCCACTTCCTTGTCCGTCAGCTTGCTCAGTCCTTCGCTGTCGCCGACGACGCGGCTTTCCCGCGGGTTGTCGCGAGGGTTGTTGTTGGGGAATACGGTGAAGCCCCCAAGCACGCTCTCGACGCATCGGAGGATGGCGTCCATGTTTTGCGTCTTGCTCACAAAGCCTTGTGCGCCGGCGTGATAGGCGCGTGCTGCGAACGGGATGGGATCCTGGGCGGAAAGAACCAGAATGCGGACGGCGGGGTGGAGGGCACGTATGCGTGGCACGGCATCCAGGCCGCTCATGCGGGGAATGTCGAGATCCAGCAGGACAAGGTCTGGCCTGTGCTGCCGGACCAGGTTGAGCGCGCCTTGCCCGTTATCGGCCTCCAGAAGGGTTGTCACGCCCAGAAGCTGTGAAAGCTGGGTACGCAGCGCCAGCCGTAGCGCGGGGTGGTCGTCGACGATAAGAATGCTTGCCATGCCTTGCTGCCTTGGTGGTAGCCCGACCATTCAGTGGGGCGGTCACTACATGACGGGGCAGTATAGGGAGGCGTTAGTGCTCCGGTAATGCGACGATTCCGCAGTTCGTGTAGGAATTTTCCATGGAAGGTGTCGGATTTGCGACTGGCCGATGCGGGCAGTCCGGCGGCACAAAAAAATTGCGGCCCTCCGCACTCAAACGGGGGCCGCCAATCGGGAATGCGAGGAGGTCAGATTCCTCAAGAGGGAATATCGGCGTGGGACGCGTGGGTTGATCCCTACCGACGTGGGGTCTGGGTCACTTTGGCTGCAGGGTCAGGCGGTGAGCCGGCGAGGCTGTGCTGAAGATATCGATTCGGCACGCAGCCGTTCCACGCCAGCTTCCATTTCCCGATGGGCGGCATCGAGCCAGGCGATGCGATGCCGGACCGGATCGTTGGGGGAAAGATCGGCTTCCCCGACCTCGCGCAGGAAGTAGCGCACCATGCTACCGGCCCGCGTGGGGACGGGCATCATGCCCAGCAGCTGTTGCTGGCAGAGCAGCCCCGCTCGGACGGCGTGTTCGAGCCCGGACCATGCCGTGCGACCGAGTCCGATGTAGAGGGCGTCCCGGGGGTATTGCGGGAGCCGGCCCAGAAACTCCTGCTGGAACACGTCACGCAGCATCGGTGTGTCGAGCAGTTCATCCAGCGGACCGTCGAAAGTCAGCCCGCGGCGCGTCGTGGCGTGGGGCAGCAACGCCAGCGGCTGTATCGAATCGAAGCCCTCCTCGTCCCACAGGGACGTGGCATCTGGCTGGCTGATCAGTGCCGGCACGCGAAAGTGGTCGAGCATTCGTATGAGGTTAGGGCGCACCATCCGCCCGCCCAGTTCCACGCGGCGCTTGTTCTCGCGCTGGATCCGTGGTCCTGGTGCTTGGGTTTGCAGCAGTTCCTCTGTGACGGTTGCCGCAAGCCGGACATGCGTATGCCCGGGCGTGGTACTGACGATTACGAGGCGCGCACTGCTGTTCCAGTGCTCGTACGGCACGTACTGCATCGCGTAGATGTTGTCCTGGCCGATGACGACGGGTTTCTCCGCAAGACCTCGCGCGCCGCCCCGCCGGATGCGCGCGCAATACTCTTCAATGTAATTCGCCAAGGTGTCCCCGCTCCTGATGCATTCCTTGCTTCGCACTGCCAATGTTCTTTTTTGGCTTCATGGTAAGCCGATGCCCCGGGCCGACAAAGCGGTGGGGTGGCGCCTACGACCTGTAGCAACACTGGCTGCGTGGGGCAGCGCACAAAGCGAGCGAACACGCCCAACTACGGTGCAAGATCAGTGGACGACAAGTGCGTGTCGCGCTGCCAGGCAACGTTGCGGATCTAGTAGGGCAGGGTGATGACGAAGGGGAAGAATGGCTGGATAGCGAAAAAGGCCGGACACGGGAAGTGTCCGGGAACCCATTTGCTGACTCGGGCGTGTCTGAACCCGAGGATATGAATGATAACGATTATCATTCATAAAATCAAGACGTCGGAGATGTGTCAGCCTGCGAGCGTGGTGTCGATCGAGATCTGGGAGGCGAGCACCTTGTGAACCGGACACTTGTTGGCGACGCGCAGCAGATCCTCCCGAGCCTTCTCATCGAGATTGCCCAGGAGTTCAAGGCGTCGCACCAGTTTGTAGGTGCCGGGCGCCTCTTCATGCGAAACCGTTACGCGAACTTCCTGCAGGTCGTAGTTCCTCCGCTTTGCGTAGATCTGCAGGGTGAGGGTCGTGCAGGCAGCCAGGGCGGAATCCAATAGGTCATGAGGATTGGGAAGGGCCGCAGCGCCAGCCGGTGCGTCGAGATCTGCCTTCCAATGGGCCGTGCCATTGCTCAGGTCACACACGCTCGAACCGGAGTCTGCCAACCACGTCGCTTCAATAGTCATGGATGCTTCCTTTTGAAAGAGGGCCAGGGGAGGCCGATGCACAGATTCTATACAGGGTTGATCGCGCCCCTTGATGTGATGAAAGAAGCCCTTTCATCGTTGCATAAAACTTTTATGACAAAGTGCTTGCCAACCCTGTGGGT